>NZ_QAJB01000260.1:0-1906 GCF_003061325.1 Microbacterium sp. HMWF026 | reverse complement strand
CACCGCGGCCGGGGCACGGCCGCGGTGGGGGAATCGATGGACATGGGAGTACCTCGAGAACCGGGAGAAGGTGAGAAGGGGATGGCCGTCAGCCGGTGACCGCGCCCTCGGCGGCGGAGTGCACGAGCTTGGAGTACTTGGCCAGAACGCCACGGGTATAGCGCGGGGGAAGCGGTTCCCAGCCTTCACGGCGGGAACTCAGCTCGGCGTCATCGACGATCAAGTCGAGAGTGCGAGCGGCGATATCGACCCGTATCAGATCACCATCGCGCACGAAGGCGATGGGACCTGCGTCCACCGCTTCGGGAGCTATGTGGCCGATGCACAGGCCGGTTGTGCCGCCTGAGAATCGTCCGTCCGTCAACAGTAGTACATCTTTTCCGAGACCCGCACCCTTGATGGCCGCCGTGATGGCGAGCATCTCGCGCATACCGGGACCGCCCTTGGGGCCCTCGTAGCGGATGACGATGACGTCGCCGGCCTGGATCTCGCCGGCCTCGAGCGCGTCCATCGCGCCGCGCTCGCGCTCGAACACGCGCGCGGGACCCTCGAACACCGAGGCGTCGAAGCCGGCGGTCTTGACCACCGCACCCTCGGGGGCGAGCGAGCCGTGGAGGATCGTGATGCCGCCGGTGGCGTGGATGGGGTCGTCGAAGCGGTGGATGACGTTGCCGTCCACCGGGTCGGGGTTCAGGTCGGCGAGGTTCTCAGCGAGCGTCTTGCCCGTGACGGTGAGCGCGTCGCCGTGCAGCAGGCCTTCGTCGAGCATCGCCTTCATGATGACGGGGATGCCGCCGTGGCGGTCGACGTCGTTCATGACGTACTTGCCGAACGGCTTCATGTCGGCGACGTGCGGGGTGCGGTCGCCGATGCGGTTGAAGTCGTGCAGCGTGAGCTCGACCTCGGCCTCGTTGGCGATGGCGAGCAGGTGCAGCACGACGTTGGTCGAGCCGCCGAGTGCCATGGCCAGGGCGATGGCGTTCTCGAACGCCTCTTTCGTGAGGATGTCGCGCGTGGTGATGCCCTGGCGCAGCAGGTTGACCACGGCCTCGCCCGAGCGGTGGGCGAAGTAGTCGCGGCGACGGTCGGCCGACGGCGGGGCGGCCGAGCCCGGAAGGCTGAGGCCGAGGGCCTCGGCGACCGACGCCATCGTGTTGGCGGTGTACATGCCGCCGCAGGCGCCCTCGCCCGGGGCGATCGCGCACTCGATGCGCTTGAGGTCCTCTTCGCTCATCTTGCCCGCGAGGCATGCGCCCACGGCCTCGAACGAGTCGATGATCGTGACGTCCTTCTCGGTGCCGTCACTGAGCTTGACCCAGCCCGGCGCGATCGAGCCGGCGTAGAGGAAGACGCTCGACAGATCGAGACGAGCGGATGCCATGAGCATGCCCGGGATCGACTTGTCGCAGCCGGCGAGCAGCACCGAGCCGTCGAGGCGCTCGGCCATCATGACCGTCTCGACGCTGTCGGCGATGACCTCGCGCGACACGAGCGAGAAGTGCATGCCCTCGTGGCCCATCGAGATGCCGTCCGAGACGGAGATGGTGCCGAACTGCAGCGGGTAGCCGCCACCGGAGTGCACGCCCTCTTTCGCGCCCTGCGCGAGGCGGTCGAGGCTGAGGTTGCAGGGGGTGATCTCGTTCCAGCTCGACGCGATGCCGATCTGGGGCTTGTCCCAGTCCTCGTCGCCCATGCCGACCGCGCGGAGCATTCCACGCGAGGTGGTGGCTTCGATGCCGTCGGTGACGACGCGACTGCGGGGCTTGATGTCGAACTCACCGGTGTTCGGATTCTGCGGTGCGGGCATTCTCGAAGGCTATTGCGAGCGGCACGCACGCGACGCCGAACGAACGGCGAACGCGAGATTCGCAGACGGCGCGGCGCCCGACCGCGGTCTCAGCGGGTG
>NZ_QAJB01000259.1:2064-8508 GCF_003061325.1 Microbacterium sp. HMWF026 | reverse complement strand
GGGCATGCGTACGGCTTCCTGGCGTCGGGGCGTTCCCGGCGTTCGGGAGAGCGGGCCTGCCATGCCGGGAGCGGGTGTTGCCTGTAGAATCGAAGGGTCCGTGTGCAGCGCTCACGCGATCCGCACGAGACACAGTCTAGGCGCGCAGCCAGCGCCTTCGAGCGGGCCCACCAGCGACGAACCTGGGACTTCGACCGGAGTCCGGAATGTCGGGGCGGATGACACCGTTGTGGCCCGAGAAGGAGAGTGATCACCATGTCCGATGTCCTCATCGACCGACCAGAGCTCGAAAGCCTGGGGCAATACGAGTTCGGCTGGCACGACACCGACGCGGCGGGCGCCATCGCGCAGCGCGGCATCAACGAAGAGGTCGTCCGCGGCATCTCGGCTCTGAAGTCCGAGCCCGAGTGGATGCTCAAGACGCGCCTCAAGGGCTACCAGCTCTTTGGCAAGAAGCCGATGCCCACGTGGGGCGCCGACCTGTCGGAGATCGACTTCGACAACATCAAATACTTCGTGCGCTCGACCGAGAAGCAGGCCCAGACCTGGGAAGACCTTCCGGAAGAGATCCGCAACACCTACGAGAAGCTCGGCATCCCCGAGGCCGAGCGTCAGCGCCTCGTCGCCGGCGTCGCCGCGCAGTACGAGTCCGAGGTGGTGTACCACCAGATCCGTGAGGACCTCGAGCAGCAGGGTGTCATCTTCATGGACACCGACACGGCGCTGCGCGAGCACCCCGAGTTCTTCGAGGAGTACTTCGGTACCGTCATCCCCGCCGGCGACAACAAGTTTGCCGCGCTCAACACCGCGGTGTGGTCGGGTGGCTCGTTCGTCTACGTCCCCAAGGGTGTGCACGTCGAGATCCCGCTGCAGGCGTACTTCCGCATCAACACCGAGAACATGGGGCAGTTCGAGCGCACCCTGATCATCGCCGACGAAGACAGCTACGTGCACTACATCGAGGGCTGCACGGCGCCGATCTACAAGAGCGACTCGCTGCACTCGGCCGTCGTCGAGATCATCGTGAAGAAGAACGCCCGCGTGCGCTACACGACGATCCAGAACTGGTCGAACAACGTGTACAACCTCGTCACCAAGCGCGCGGTCGCCCACGAGGGCGCCACCATGGAGTGGGTCGACGGCAACATCGGCTCCAAGGTGACGATGAAGTACCCCTCGATCTACCTGATGGGCGAGCACGCCAAGGGCGAGACCCTGTCGGTCGCCTTCGCCGGTCCCGGTCAGCACCAGGACGCCGGCGCCAAGATGATCCACATGGCGCCGCACACGCAGTCCTCGATCGTGTCGAAGTCGATCGCCCGCGGCGGCGGTCGCGCCGGCTACCGCGGAGAAGTGCGGGTGGATGCCAATGCGCACCACTCCGCGAACACGGTGCGCTGCGACGCGCTGCTGGTCGACACCATCTCGCGCAGCGACACGTACCCCGCGATCGACATCCGCGTCGACGACGTTCAGCTCGGTCACGAGGCCACGGTCTCGAAGGTCAGCGAGGAGCAGCTGTTCTACCTGCAGTCGCGCGGCCTGCCCGAGGACGAGGCCATGGCCATGATCGTGCGCGGCTTCATCGAGCCGATCGCCCGCGAGCTGCCCATGGAGTACGCGCTCGAACTCAACAAGCTCATCGAAATGGGCATGGAAGGATCCGTAGGCTAAATGACGACTGCGACCGAATCACCCGCAGCCGCCGAAGGTCATATCGACCCGGCCGCCCTCGTGGCATCCCTCGTCCCGGTGCAGACGCGCTCGGAGCGGGCGACCTCGTTCGACCCCGCCGATTTCGGCACCCCCACGGGTCGCGAGGTCAACTGGAAGCTCAGCCCCATCGACCGGCTCGCGCCGCTGTTCGTCGACCAGGCCGGCCCGACCGGCATCATGACGGTCGACGTCGAGGCCCCCGCGGCCGTCGAGCAGCTGCGTCTGGCCGCCGGTGACGCCCCGCGCGGTGAGCACTTCCGGCCCGAGGACCTGCCGGCGGCCCTCGCCTGGACGCACGAGACCGAGGCTCCGCTGCTGCGGATCCCCGCGAACGTCGAGTTGGACGAGCCGATCGTCGTGCGTCTGACGGGCACGGGCGGGCTGGCCCACGCCCACGTCGTGATCGAGGCGCAGCAGCACTCGCGCGGCACCGTGGTGCTGCGTCACGAGGGTTCGGCCCAGCACGCGCAGAACGTCGAGATCATCGTGCGCGACGGCGCCGACCTCACGGTCGTGTCGGTGCAGAAGTGGGATGACGACGCGATCCACGCCTCGTCGCACCAGGCCCGCGTCGACCGCGACGCCAAGCTCACGCACGTCGTGGTGAGCTTCGGCGGCGGCGTTGTCCGCGTGAACCCCTCGGTCGAACTGTCGGGCGCGGGTGCCGAGGGGCGCCTTTACGGCCTGTCGTTCTCGGACGCGGGTCAGCACCTCGAGTCGCAGGTCTACCTGCACCACAAGGGTCCGCACACCGTCGGCGACGTGCTCTACAAGGGTGCGCTGCAGGGCGAGAGCGCGCGCAGCGTCTGGATCGGCGACGTCCTCATCGGACCGGATGCCACCGGCACCGACTCGTACGAGGCCAACCGCAACCTGGTGCTCACCGACGGCGCCCGCGCCGACTCGATCCCGAACCTCGAGATCGAGACGGGCGACATCCAGGGCGCCGGCCACGCCAGCGCCACGGGTCGCTTCGACGACGAGCAGCTGTTCTACCTGCAGGCCCGCGGCATCGCCGAGGACGAGGCGCGCCGTCTGGTCGTGCTCGGCTTCCTCAGCGAGATCGTGCAGCGCATCGGCATCCCGGAGCTCGAGAGCGAGCTCATCGAGGCCATCGAGCGCGAGCTGGCAGAGGGGGCGGCCGCGTGAGCGCCACGCGCGTGTGCGCTCTCGACGAACTGGTGCAGGACGAGGCCCGACGCGTCGAGATCGACGGCGTCGCGATCGCGGTCGTGCTCGACGGCAACGGCGAGGTCCACGCGATCGGCGACGTCTGCACGCACGGCGACATCTCGCTGTCGGACGGCTTCGTCGAGGGCGAAACGCTGGAGTGCTGGGCCCACGGCTCGGCCTTCTCGCTGACGACCGGTCGACCGCTGAACCTTCCGGCCTACGAGCCGGTGCCCGTGTACGAGGTCGTGATCGACTCCGGCGACGTGCTCATCGATCCCACCGTCACCAAGGCGACGGCCTGAGCCGCGCCCACGACCCGAAGACTTCTCAAGTAAGGAACCCCATGTCTGTCCTCGAGATCCGCGACCTCCACGTGACGGTCGAGACGGAGAACGGTACGACCCCGATCCTCAACGGCGTGACGCTCACCATGCGAACCGGTGAGACCCACGCCATCATGGGCCCCAACGGCTCCGGCAAGTCGACCCTGGCGTACACGATCGCCGGCCACCCCAAGTACACCGTCACGAGCGGCTCCATCACGCTCGACGGTGAGGACGTGCTCGAGATGAGCGTCGACGAGCGCGCCCGCGCCGGCCTCTTCCTCGCGATGCAGTACCCGGTCGAGATCCCCGGTGTCACGGTCACCAACTTCCTGCGCACGGCCAAGACGGCCATCGACGGCGAGGCCCCCGCGATCCGCTCGTGGACCAAGGACGTCAAGGGCGCCATGGAGAACCTGCGCATGGACGCCAAGTTCGCGTCGCGCAACGTCAACGAGGGCTTCTCGGGCGGCGAGAAGAAGCGTCACGAGATCCTGCAGCTCGAGCTGCTCAAGCCGAAGATCGCCGTGCTCGACGAGACCGACTCGGGCCTCGACGTCGACGCGCTCAAGATCGTGTCCGAGGGCGTCAACCGCGCCAAGGAGCAGACCGACCTCGGTGTGCTGCTCATCACGCACTACACCCGCATCCTGCGCTACATCCGCCCCGACTTCGTCCACGTCGTCGTCAAGGGACGGATCGTCGAAGAGGGCGGGCCCGAGCTCGCCGACCGACTCGAAGAAGAGGGTTACGACCGCTTCCTCGAGGCCGGTACGCCGATCGACGCGTAAGATCGTTACATGACCGCAACCCTCGCTCCCGAGAAGTACGACGAGGTCACCGAGGCCCTGAAAGACGTCATGGACCCCGAACTGGGGATCAACGTCGTCGACCTCGGCCTCATCTACGACCTCGCCTGGGACGACGAGAACGACGCGCTCGTCATCCACATGACCCTCACCTCGGCCGGCTGCCCGCTGACCGACGTGCTCGAAGAACAGACCGCTCAAGCCCTCGACAACGTCGTGGACCGCTTCCGCATCAACTGGGTGTGGATGCCGCCGTGGGGCCCTGAGCGGATCACCGACGACGGGCGCGACATGATGCGCGCGCTCGGCTTCGCGATCTGAGACCAGACATCTTGAACGCCCATCCCCTCGGGGATGGGCGTTCGTCGTCTGCCGGCACCGGATCCCGGCGCGTTGCGAATCCGCAACACTCGGCGGCCCGTCGTTGCCGTCGCCCGATCCGCGCTGGCACACTGCGCGCATGAGTACGCGCGCCTCCCGGATCGCCGCGGGCCTGGTCCCTCTGCTGCTTCTCGCGCCGCTGGCATCCGGGTGCACTCCCGACGCCCTTCCGGCGGCCGACGCGAGTCCCGCCCCCGTCGCCACCGACCCCCGCGTGGACGCGCTCGCGTCGGTGACCGATGCCACGATCGACGCCGCGGTCGCCGACATCGACGCCTCGGTGCGGGCCGCGATGGACGCCACCGGTACGCCCGGGGTGGCCGTCGCCGTCGTGCACGGCGGGGAGACCGTGTTCGCGCGCGGGTACGGGGTGCGAAACCTCGACACGGGTGAGCCGGTGGACGAGAACACGGTGTTCGCGATGGCATCCGTGTCGAAGTCGATCGGGGCGACCGTGGTGGCGCGCGCGATCGACGAGGGGCTGATCACGTGGGATACGCCGGTGCAGAAGAACCTGCCCTCGTTCGCGCTGTCGGACCCGTGGGTGAGCGAGAACCTCACGATCGCCGACCTTTACGCGCACCGCTCGGGCCTGTACGAGCACGCCGGCGACGATCTGGAGGAGATCGGCTACGACCGCGCGGCCGTCCTGCAGAGATTGCGGGCGGTGCCGCTCGAGGGGTTCCGCAGCACGTACGCCTACGGCAACTTCGACATCACCGCCGCGGCCGAGTCGGTCGCCGCGGCGGCGGGCGAGGATTGGGCCGACCTGTCGGAGCGTCTGATCTACGGTCCTCTCGGCATGGACGACACCTCGTCGCGGTTCGCCGACCTCGCGGGGCGCGAGAACCGTGCGATGGGGCACCAGCGCGTGGACGGGACGTGGGTCGTGACGCCCGAGCAGCGCCGGCCCGACGCGCAGTCGCCGGCGGGCGGGGTGAGTTCGAGCGTCACCGACATGGCGCGGTGGATGGCGATGGTCCTGGCCGCCGGGGCCGGCGACGACGCGCTGGTCAGCCGCGCGGCGCTGCTGCCCGCGGTCACCCCGCAGATCATGACCGGACGCGATCCCGCGCAGTCGACGATGGACCAGCGGGCGGGCTTCTACGGGTACGGCTTCAACGTCACCACGACGGCCGGAGGGCTCGTCGACGTCAATCACTCCGGAGCCTTCCGCCTGGGAACCGGCACGACGGTGAAGATGCTCCCCGCGGCCGACCTCGGCATCGTCGTGCTGTCGGACGGAGAGGCGAACGGCGTCGCCGAGGGCATCGCGGGGCGTTTCGCCGACATCGCCCAGTACGGCGCACCGCGTCAGGATTGGCTGGCGCTGTACATGAACGTCTTCGCGCAGATGGCGCAGCCGATGGGCGAGCTCGCCGGAGAAGAACGACCCGCGGATGCCGCGCCCCCGGCCGCCCTCGAGGACTACGCCGGGGTGTACCGCAACGACTACTTCGGTGACGCGACCGTGCGGGTGCAGGACGGCGCCCTGCAGCTCTCGCTCGGCCCGACCGGCCGGTGGACGCTCTCGCCCTGGGACGGCGACGTCTTCACCTTCGCCCCGACCGGTGAGAACGCCACCGAGGGCACCGTGTCGCGGGCGACGTTCTCGGCCGAGGGCACCCTGGTGCTGGAGTACTTCGACGAGCACGGCATGGGCACCTTCCGTCGATGAGGGCGCGTGACGGGATGTGTCACCGTCCCCCGGGGCCGCGCGGCGCCGGCCGGTAGCCTCGGAGGGTGAGCGTCACCCCTCTGCAGGCCCTGCCCCTGGACCTTCTGCGTCAGCGCTCGAGCACGAAGTGGCGCTCGTACGCCGAGGACGTCATCCCGATGTTCGTGGCCGAGACCGACTTCCCGCTCGCCCCCGCCATCACGGCCGCCCTGCACCGCGCGGTCGAGATCGGCGACACGGGGTACACGCCGCCGCGGCCCGGGATCGACCTCGACTTCGCCGCCTACGCTGAACGCCGCTGGGGCTGGACGGTCGACCCCTCGCGCATCCGGTGGACGGGCGACGTCATGATGGGCGTCGTCGA
>NZ_QAJB01000259.1:0-2021 GCF_003061325.1 Microbacterium sp. HMWF026 | reverse complement strand
CCGCCGTTCTACGACACCGTCGAAGAGGCGGGAGCGGTCGTCGAGCGCGTACCGCTCGTCGACGACGGGGAGCGCTGGAGCCTCGACCTCGCGGGGATCGAGAGCGCCCTGGCCGCGGGGGCGCGCGCGGTGCTGCTGTGCAACCCGCACAACCCCACCGGCACGGTGCACTCCCGCGAGAGTCTCGCGGCTCTCGCGTGCCTCGCCGCGCACTACGGCGCGAGCGTCGTGAGCGACGAGATCCACGCGCCCCTCGTGCACGCGCCGATGGTGTTCACGCCGTTCCTGGATGCCGCTCCCGAGGCGGCCGCCGTCGGCTACGCCGTCACGAGCGCGAGCAAGGCGTACAACCTGGCCGGCCTGAAGTGCGCCGTCATCGTGACGGGCGCCGAAGAGACGGCGACCGTCGTGAGGGGTCTGCCGTGGGAGGTCGAGTGGCGGGCCGGCCTGTTCGGTGTCATCGCCAACCGCGCGGCTTTCGCGGCCGAGAGCGATGAGTGGCTGGAGGGGCTGCTGGCGGCTCTCGACGAGAATCGCCGGCTGCTCGCGGACCTTCTGGCGGAACACCTGCCTCGGGCCCGCTATCGGCTCCCGGATGCCGGCTTCCTGGCGTGGGTGGATGTGTCGGCGTACGGCTGGGGCGACAACCCGGCTCCGCTGATCCGCCGCGAGGCGAAGGTGGCGTTGCACCACGGTCCGCTGTTCGGCACCGAGGGGATCGGCCACGTGCGCATCAACGTCGGGTGCGCCCCCGAGGTGCTGCGCGAGGCGATCGAGCGGATCGGCCGCCTCGCGGGGGAGCGCCGCGGGTAGCTCGACGGTGGGCGATGTCGGCCGCGGATTCTGGCATCCGAGGGTAGGTAAGGATATCCTTAGCGAGTGAAGACAGCCACGCGTCCCGCCTACCGCCCGTACGTCGCCGTGGTGAAAGAGGCGCGGCGCCTGTCGCCGCATTTCGCCCGCGTGACCTTCACCTGCCCGGACTTCGAGGTGTTCGGCACCGATCGACGCGACCAGCGCGTCAAGCTCGTGCTGCCCGGCGCCGACGGCCGGCTGTGCGACATCGGCCAGCACGACCCCGACGCGATCGACAACGGCGAGTGGTACACGCGGTGGCGCGACCTGCCGGATGCCGAGCGCATGCCGTTCCGCACCTACACCGTGCGCCGCATCGACCCCGAGGCGCTCGAGCTCGACATCGACTTCGTCCTGCACCACGACGCGGGTCCCGCGGGGAGCTGGGCCGAGAACGCGGCGGCGGGGGACGGCATCCTGATCGTGGGTCCCGACGCCCGCAGCCCCGAGTCGGCTCAGGGCATCGACTTCCACCCCGGTACCGCCCAGCGCCTGCTGCTGGCGGGCGACGAGACCGCGGCCCCGGCCATCGGCGCGATCCTCGAGGGGCTCGGCGCCGGATTCGTCGTCGACGCCTTCGTCGAGGTGCCGACGATCGACGACGCCCTGCCGCTGGCGCCCGGCGCCCTGCCGATCACGTGGGTGCCCCGCGGCGCCCGGCCCCACGGCGAGGCGTTGATCGAGGCCGTCGAGGCGTGGACCGCGGCATCCGGAGCCGTCCTCTCACGCGCCGCGGCGCCGCGCCCCCAGGAGCTCGAGGACATCGACCTCGACGTCGACCTGCTCTGGGACAGCCCCGACGACAGCGAGGGCGAGTTCTACGCGTGGATCGCGGGGGAGTCGCAGACGGTCAAGACGCTGCGGCGCCTGCTGGTGCAGGGCTGCGGCGTCGACCGCAAGCGCGTCGCCTTCATGGGGTACTGGCGAGAGGGTCAGGTCGAGCGCACGGCGTGACGGCGGGGCCAGGATCCTGGTGAACGCCCCCCGCGGCCGAGCCGCGCGGGGCGTTCTCGTCTCTGCGCCCTGGCCGGCTCCGCCGAGTGGCGGAGCGCCTGATCGGGCATGACCGGCGGGCGGCGGACGTCTCGTCCCCGACCGTGTGGAGCGAGCTCGATCGTGCGGGCGTGATCAGCCTCGCGCTGATCGTCTCCTCCACGACCGTGGGG
>NZ_QAJB01000258.1:0-2165 GCF_003061325.1 Microbacterium sp. HMWF026 | reverse complement strand
CGAAGCGCGCGGCGGCGCCGTCGACGCGCACCCTCGTCGTGCGCAGGCCGACGAGGTCGAGGGCGAACGAGGCGAGGTCGACGCGCGCGACGGCCACGATCGTCGCCGTCCCCTCGAGACGGTTCGTGCGCACCCGGTAGCCGAGCGCGAGGTCGTACGAGTCGACGTCGTACGAGGTGTCACCGCTCTGCGGGGCGTAGGGGTCGGCGGCGCTCACGTCGTCGACTGGTAGGCGCGGACCTTGACGGCACGCCACGGGCCGATGGGATTGCCGCTCCAGCGCGAACCGACCGGTACGGTCTCGCCGCGCATCACGAGCGACGCGGGTCCCACGGTCGCGTGCGCTCCGAGGGTGGATGCCGGCAGCACCACGCTGTGGGGACCGAGCGTGGCGCCCGGTTCGAGCTCGACCGTGTCCATGCTCATGATTCGATCATGGAAGAGGTGCGTCTGCACGACGCAACCCCGATTGACCGTGGACGCGTCGCCGAGAGTGACGAGATCGGGCTCGGGCAGCCAGTAGCTGTCGCACCACACTCCCCGGCCGATCGTCGCGCCGAGGCTGCGCAGCCACACCGCCAGGGCGGGGGTCCCGGCCGCAGCGCGGGCGAACCAGGGCGCCGCGACCATCTCGGTGAACGTGTCGGACACCTCGGTCCGCCACACGAAGCTCGACCACAGGGGCTGCTCGCCCGCGCGGATCACCCCCACGATCGTCCACTTCGCGGCCGTCGACACCCCGGCGGCGACGGCACCCGCGGCCAGCATCACGATGCCCGACAGCAGCAGCGCCCACACCGGGCCGAGTCCCTCCCACAGCGCGGCGAGGGTCAACAGCACGCCCAGCCCGATCCCGCACGTCACCACGACCGGGACGAAACGACCGAGCTCCCACAGCGTCCGCGCGAGGCGCAGGGCGGCGGTGGGGCGGTAGGTGCGCGATTCGTCGCCCTCGGCGGACTGCCGTCGCAGCCGGACGGCCGGAGAGCCCAACCACGACGAGCCCGCCTTCGCCTTGGCGGGGGCCGCCGACAGCACCGCGACCAGGCCGTCGCGTGGGACGCGGTGACCGGGCGCCGCCATCCCCGAGTTGCCGAGGAAGGCGCGTTTGCCGATGCGCACCGGGCCAAGTCGCAGCCACCCGGCGTGCAGTTCGTAGGACGCGACCATCGTGTCGTCGGCCAGGAAGGCCCCGTCCTCGATGCGGGCCATCGAGGGGATGAGCAGGACCGTCGACGCCTCGACGTCACGCCCCACCCGGGCCCCCAGCATCCGCAGCCAGACGGGCGTGAAGAGCGACGAGTACAGCGGGAACAGGATGGTGCGCGCGGCATCCAGCAGACGCTCGATGGTCCACGCCTGCCAGGCCACCCGGCTGCGCACGGGGTGCGTCCCCTCGGCCAGGCCGATCGAGAGCACCCGCACGAGCAGGACCACGGATGCCGCGAACACCAGGCCCGTGACCGCGACCGCCGGCACGAGCCACGCGAAGGCCGCGCCCGCCGCGGCCGCCAGCGTGTCGCTTCCACGTACCCCCTGCGCGAGCACGAGACCGCCGACGGTGAAGGACGCCAGGGGCAGAAGTGCCAGGACGACGGCCGAGGCCGCGTAGGCCCACAGCCACCGGGTGGGCGCCGCCGGACGATCGGACGGCCAGTCCTTCGCGGTGCCGCCCACGCGCACGGCCGGAGAACCGGCCCACGACTGGTCGGCCTTGACGCGGCCGAAGACGGCCGACCCGGGCGCGATCTCGGCGCGACGGCCGATCCGGGTGCCGGGCGCCAGGGTCGAACGGGCGCCGATGGTCGCCCCCTTGCCGATGCGCACCTCTCCGATGCGCACCAGGTCTCCGTCGATCCAGTAGCCGGTCAGATCGACCTCGGGCTCGATCGACGCCCCGTCGCCGATGACGAGGAGTCCGGTGACGGGCGGAAGGGCGTGCAGGTCGACGTTGCGCCCGATGCGCGCGCCCAGCGCCCGCGCGTAGTACGACACCCAGGGTGCACCGGCCAGGCCCACGGCATCCACCTGATCCGCGATCTGCTCGGCCAGCCACAGCCGGAGGTGGACCCACCCTCCACGTGGATAGTCCCCCGCCCGCCCCCCCGCGAGCAGAAGGCGAGCGGATGCCACGGCGATCGCCATGCGGCCGAACGGCGTCGCGA
>NZ_QAJB01000257.1:0-3279 GCF_003061325.1 Microbacterium sp. HMWF026 | reverse complement strand
GCCCGGCGAGAAAAACCTGGACGCCGCCGCCGCCCGGCCCTAGTGTGTTGACGTCAACATCCCCCCGCGGCGCTCGCGCCGCCATGCGCTGCACCGTCGCGGCGCGGAACGGAACAGACGCGATGACGCCTCGACGCCCCCGGACCACCCGCCGACTCCTCGCCGCCGCCGCGGCGGCCGTCCTGGCCGGAGCCCTGGCATCCCCCCTCGCCGCCACCGCCGCCACGGGCGTGCCCACCGACCCGGGCGACGGCGTCCCCCGCGTCGACCCACCCGTCGCGTACGACCGCTTCCAGCCGCTCGCCGACCCGGGGCGCGGGGCGGCCGATTACTTCCAGCCGCGGTGGTTCGACACCGACGGACGCCACATCCAGGCCCACGGCGGTCAGGTCGTCACGACCCAGGAGGACGGCCAGACCGTCTACTACTGGTACGGCGAAGACCGCACGAAGGGCTACTGGAACAGCCCCGGCGTCGCGGTCTACCGATCGACGGATGCCATGAACTGGACCAATCTGGGCGACGCGCTGCGCAGCATCTCGACGCGCGACGATCTGCTGACGCCCTACTTCGACGACCTCTACGACACCGTCGACGACGACGGCCGGCCCCGGACCGAGAAGATCGACCAGCTCGCCTACCACCTGAACTCGACGCAGGAGTCGGACTACACGGCGATCTTCGAGCGCCCGAAGGTGCTGCACAACGAGAAGACGGGCAAGTGGGTCATGTGGTGGCACGCCGACGGGCGCACCGAGCCCGGCGGCAGCACGTACGCCCGATCGATGGCGGCGGTGGCCGTGTCGGACTCGCCCGCCGGTCCGTTCCGCATGACCGGGGCGTTCCGCATGCCGAACCGCGCCGACTACCAGGCCTGCACGCCGTACGCGGTGCCCGGCCAGGCCCGGGACATGACGGTGTTCCAGGACGACGACGGCCGGGCGTACATCTCGTACTCGTCCGAAGAGAACTACAGCCTGTACGTCGCCGCCCTCGACGACTCGTACACGAACGTCACCCACACGACCGACCGCGACACCCTCGACGTGAACCAGTACTCGGAGGACGGCCGCTACCCCTACGTCTTCGCCGACGGCACCCCCGAGGCGCCCGTGCGCGGCGAGGACTTCCAGATCGTCAAGGAGTGCGGCCACCTCGAGGCCCCCGCGATCTTCGAGCGCGACGGCACCTACAGCGTCATCGCGTCCGGAGCGACCGGGTGGGCTCCCAACCCGCAGACGTACTACACGACGAAGAACATGATGGGCGGGTGGATCCGCGGCGTCGAGACGGGGGATGCCAACGAGACCGTGTCGTACGACGCCATCCCCGACGGGGGTGACGGCCTGCTGTCGGTCGGCGACGTGCGCCGCTCCACCTTCGGCTCGCAGAGCACGAACGTGCTCGAGCTCGAGCCGGGCAAGTTCGTCTACATGGGAGACCGCTGGAACGACGGCGCCTCGGACTCCACGTACGTGTGGCTGCCCCTGACCGTGGGCGAGAACGGTCGCCTCGAGATGCACAATCCCGCCGCCGAGGATCCCGCGCGCTACGGCGACGGATGGGACGCGTCGTACTGGGATGACAAGGGCTTCGGGCACGGCACGTGGAAGGCCCTGACCGCGGGCGTTCCCGAGACCGTCCGTCGCGGCACGACGCCGGAACTGCCGACGAGCGTGCCCGTCGACGTCGACGGCATGACCACACTCGTGGCGGTGACCTGGAGTGCGGTCGACACTCGCGTCCTCGGTCCGCAGACCCTCACCGGCACCCTCGCCGCCGACACGCACTTCACCGCGGGCCGATCGTTCCAGCGGACGATCACCGTCGTCGAGCCCGGTATCGCCGACATCGCCCCCGAGGCCACGGTCACGGCATCCAGCCGCAATGACCTCGTCGGCACGATCGTCGACGGCAACGCGACCGCCAAGGGGTGGGACGACTGGACCGGTAACGGCTACCCGCGCGACAGCTGGCTGCAATTCGACTGGGGCACCGACCGCACGTTCGACTCGATCGTCGTGCACACCTACAAGGACGGCCCCACCGCGACCTGGCCCTCGCGCGTGCAGGCGCAGTACCGCGACGCCTCCGGCGCGTGGATCGACACCGAGGTGGCCGCGACCCTGGCTCAGGATGCCACCGCCCCGGCGCCCGTCGCCGTGATCGACGCGCGCAGCCTCCCCGCCGCGAGCGCCCTGCGTCTGCGACTGACCAGCGAGGCGAACACGTGGCAGTCGATCGCGGAGGTGGACGTGTGGGGCAACGCCTCGGCACCGAACGTGTGCCGCGGGGGCGATGCGACGGTGTCGGCATCCTTCCACCAGACCAAATGGGCCACCATGCCGGCGGGCAACGCGTGCGACGGTCGCCTGAACACGCAATGGTCGACCTGGACCGATGCGGGCTACAAGGACACCGCGACCTTCACCCTCGAGACGAGCGAGATCCACCGCCTGAACGAGGTGCGCTTCACCAACATCGAGGGCGCGATCGCCGGGGTCACGGCCGAATACCGCGCGCCGTCGGGTGAGTGGACGCCCGTCACGACCGCCGGGGCGGCGCCGACCGTCGTCAACGGCACCGAGACCACGCTGTCGTTCTCGACCATGCTGGCCACGGGACTGCGCCTGACCTTCGCGACCCCGGGTTCTTACCTGAAGATCCCCGAGATCGTCGTGCCCGAGGCCGGCGGGATCGCCCGCATCACCCCGCAGCTCACGGGCGAGGCGAATGCCGCCGGCTGGTACCGCGATTCCGTGGGCGTGCTGCTCTCGCACGACGGGGGCGACGACGTCACCGTGCAGCACCGCACCGATGACGGCGACTGGACGACCGGCGTGGAGTTCGAGGTCGCGGGCGACGGCGCGCACACGGTCGACCACCGCGCGCTGTGGAACGGCGACGAGGTGGCGGCTGTCGCGGGATCGATCGACATCCGCATCGACACGGTCGCTCCCCTCACACGCGCGGAGACGTCGAATGCGGCGCTGCTCTCGCGGCTGATGGACCCCGCGGCGGTGCGAGAGGCGCCCGCGCGTTCCACGGTGGAATTCACCGCGACCGACGCCACCTCGGGGGTGGCGACGACCGAGTACTCGCTCGATGCGGGCACGACCTGGACGACGGGCACGTCGCTGACCATCGCGGATGCCGGCGACCACACCGTGCAGTACCGCTCGACCGACGTGGCCGGCAACGTCGAGCAGACGCGGTCGATCGTCGTGACGGTCGCCGCGACGCCGGGCCCGCAGCCCGAGCCGACCGGTTCGGCAACGC
>NZ_QAJB01000025.1:0-1708 GCF_003061325.1 Microbacterium sp. HMWF026 | reverse complement strand
CCCGTCTGCTCATGGGCCCCGGGCCCATCTCGGCGTACCCGAGCGTGCTCCGCGCGATGGGGGCGCCGCTGGTCGGCCAGTACGACCCGTTCATGACGGCGACGATGACCGAGACGCAGGCCCTGTACCGCGAGGTCTGGGGCACCGCCAACGAGGCGACGCTGCTCATCGACGGCACGAGCCGCGCGGGCATCGAGGCGGCGATGGTGTCGCTCATCCGTCCTGGCGACCGCGTTCTCGTGCCGGTCTTCGGCCGCTTCGGTCACCTGCTCGCCGAGATCGCCGAGCGCGCCCTCGCCGAGGTGCACACGATCGCGGTGCCCTGGGGTGAGGTTTTCCCGGTGTCGACGATCCGCGAGGCGATCGAGCGGGTGAAACCGCATCTGGTGGCCTGCGTCCAGGGCGACACCTCGACGACGATGCTGCAGCCGCTCGACGAGATCGGCGAGATCTGCCGCGCGCACGGCGCCCTGTTCTACACCGACGCCACCGCGTCGCTGGGCGGGAACCCCTTCGAGATGGACGCGTGGGGGCTGGATGCCGCGACCGCCGGCCTGCAGAAGTGCCTGGGCGGCCCGTCGGGTTCGGCGCCGATCAGCCTGTCGGACCGGGCGGTCGAGGTGGTGCGTTCGCGCGCCCGCGTCGAGGCGGGGATCCGTGAAGAGGGCGACGCCTCGGCATCCGACTTCATCCGCTCCAACTACTTCGACCTCGCGATGATCCTCGACTACTGGGGACCGCGCCGCCTGAACCACCACACCGAGGCGACCACCATGCTTTACGGGGCGCGGGAGTGCGCCCGCGTGCTGCTTCTCGAGGGCCGGGATGCCACCATCCACCGCCACCGCCTGCACGGCGAGGCGATGCTCGCCGGTGTCGAGGGTCTGGGCCTGACGGTGTTCGGCGACGTCGCGCACAAGATGACCAATGTCGTCGCCGTCGAGATCCCGGACGGGGTCGTCGGCGACGCGGTCCGGTCGGAGCTGTTGAGCGACTTCGGGATCGAGATCGGCACGTCGTTCGGTCCGCTGCACGGACGGGTGTGGCGCATCGGCACCATGGGGTACAACGCCCGCACCGACGCGGTGCTCACGACGCTCGCCGCTCTGGAGGCGGTGCTGCGGCGCCACGGCGCTGCGGTGCCGGCCGGCGGGGGCGTCGAGGCGGCGCAGGGGGTTTACGCGGCGGCGGAGCGATGACGCTCGCGACCCGATTGCAGGCGTCTCCGGAGCGCATCGCGTCGGCGGCGCGACGCGTGATGGGTCGGTGCGAAGAACTCGCCCGCGTCACGTCGATGACGGGCGGGATCGAGCGCGTGTACCTCTCGCCCGAGCACGCGCGGGTCAACCGTCTGGCCGCGGAGTGGATGCGCGAGCTGGGCATGACGACGCGGCAGGACGCGGCGGGCAATCAGGTGGGTCGCCTGGCTCCCGCCGGTGTCCCCGATGCGCCGGCGCTGCTGATGGGCTCGCACCTCGACACGGTCCCCGATGCGGGTCGGTACGACGGGATCGTCGGCGTGCTCATGGCGCTCGAGGTGGTCCGGCTCGTGCGTCACGTCGACGCCGACGGCACCGTGGCGAGTCCCTTCCCGTTCGCCCTCGAGGTGATCGCGTTCAGCGACGAAGAGGGCACGCGTTTCGGCAGGGCGCTGCTGGGCTCGTCGGCCGTGGCCGGTCAGTGGGACGAGTCCTGGTGGGATCTGACG
>NZ_QAJB01000256.1:6049-22232 GCF_003061325.1 Microbacterium sp. HMWF026 | reverse complement strand
GAAGGCGGGCGGATGCCACGGCGATCGCCATGCGGCCGAACGGCGTCGCGAAGATCAGCAGCCCCACGACGAGCACGGGCCACGGGACGTCCGGCAGCACGTCGAACCCCGGCGCGAGCTGCAGGATCGCCGACGCGGTCAGCAGGTACAGCAGCCACCGGATGCCCGAGAGGATGAACAGCGGCGCCCCCACCAGCGTCTGCACCCACTGCGTCGACCGCGGCGTGGGAGCGGGCCGGTGGAACGTCGACGGGGTCTCGTCGTGCAGCAGCGGACCGAGGGCCTTGGCCATCGCGCCCAGCCGAGGGACGTCGTAGATGTCTGCGACCGAGAATTCCGGCACGCGCGCGCGGATGCGCGAGACCAGCTGCGCCGCCGCCAGGGAGCCGCCTCCGAGGTCGAAGAAGTCCGCCTTGCGATCGGTGACGGCGAGTCCCAGCACGGCCTGCCACTGCTCGGCGAGCCACGCCTCGTCCGCCGAGAAGTCGGTCGCGACGGGGGCGTCCACCCCGGGCAGGGGCCAGGGCAGCGCCGCGCGGTCGACCTTGCCCGAGGTGCGCACCGGCAGGGCGTCGACGACGCCGAGCAGCGGGATGGTCGCGGCGGGCAACCGCTCGGCCAGCGCCGCGCGCGCGGCCGCGCGGTCGAGCTCGACGCCGTCGTCCATGACGAGGTAGCCGACCAGCACGGGCACGCCCGCCTCGGTCGTGCGCACCGCGACGGTCGCGGCGCTCACGTGGTCGAGGTCCTGAAGGGCCGACTCGACCTCGCCGAGCTCGATGCGACGGCCGCCGACCTTGACCTGGTCGTCGGCGCGCCCCTGGAAGATCAGTCCCGCCGACTCGAAGCGCACGAGATCGCCCGAGCGGTAGGCGCGTTCCCAGCCGAGCGTCGGCATCGGCGCGTACTTCTCCGCGTCCTTCGCGGGGTCGAGGTAGCGCGCCAGACCGACGCCGCCGATGATGAGCTCGCCGACCTCGCCCTCGGCGACCGGCCGGCCCTCGGCATCCACCACCGCCAGCGCCCACCCGTCGAGGGGAAGGCCGATGCGCACGGGCAGCGAGCCGTCGAGGGGGGCGGCGCAGGCGACCACGGTGGCCTCGGTCGGACCGTAGGTGTTCCACACCTCGCGCCCCTCGGCCACCAGACGCGCGGCGAGTTCGGGCGGACAGGCCTCTCCGCCGAAGATCAGCAGGCGCACGTTCTCGATCGAGTCCGCGGGCCACATCGCCGCCAGCGTCGGCACCGTCGAGACGACGGTGATGCCCTGGCGCAGCAGCCACGGCGCCAGATCCTCGCCCGAGCGCACCAAAGAGCGGGGGGCGGGGACGAGGCACGCGCCGTGTCCCCACGCCAGCCACATCTCTTCGCACGAGGCGTCGAAGGCCACGGACAGCCCC
Source organism: Microbacterium sp. HMWF026 (assembly GCF_003061325.1). Lineage (NCBI taxonomy): Bacteria > Bacillati > Actinomycetota > Actinomycetes > Micrococcales > Microbacteriaceae > Microbacterium > Microbacterium sp. HMWF026. Next base: position 20,832 of record NZ_QAJB01000256.1, on the reverse strand, counting down.
GCGAGCACGCGGTCGCCCGGACCGAGCGGCTCGCGCTGCACGAAGAGGCGTCCCTCGGCCTCGACGAAGGCCGCCGCCGAGCGGTGCGACACGGCGACGCCCTTGGGCACGCCCGTCGACCCCGAGGTGAAGATGATCCACGCGTCGTCGTCGACGGTCGGCGGGGCCACCACGGGCAGCGCGTTCGTCCCGGGGTGCGGCGCGTCGCCGTCGTAGAGGCGCACGAGTCCGGCATCCGGATCCGCCGCGACGAACTCGCCGTCCCCGGCGACGATGCCCCGCACTCCCGCTTCGCCGAAGACCAGGCGGGCGCGTTCGTCGGGGTCGTCGGCGTCGACCGGCACGTAGGCCGCACCCGCGGCCATCACGGCGAGGATCGACACGTACAGCTCCTTCGAGCCCGAGGGCATGCGCACCCCGACGCGGTCTCCGCGTCGCACGCCCGCCTCGTGGAGAGCCGCCGCGGTGCGCCACACCCGCGCGAGCAGCTCGCGGTAGCTCAACGCCCCCGAGCCGTCGTCGATGGCGGATGCCTCGGGATGCCGTGCGGCGACGTCGGTGAGGATGTCGATCAGCGTGCGCGCGGGCGCCGCGGCGGCCAACCGGTCGAGCGGGGCCTGGGCGGCGGAAGCGGAGGTCGTCACGGCACGAAGGGTACAACTCCCAGGGAAACACCCCGGACGGGCCGCCCCGGTTCACCTTCCGTTCACCCGTGCAACGCAGACTCTTAAGAGTCGCTGTTTAGCGTTCCCGTCGAACCCTGCACCGGGTTCCGTCCCCAAACATGCGAAGGATTCACATCGTGAAGCTCTCCCGACTCGCCCAGCTGGGCACCGTGGCCGCCGTGGCCTCCCTGACCCTCGCCGGCTGCGCCGGCCCCTCGGGCTCCGGCGACGCCGCGGGTTCGTCCTCGTCGCCCTCGTCCTCCGACGTGGCGTTCACGATCGACCCCAACCTCTCGGGCACGATCACCGCGGGCGGCTCGAGCGCCCAGTCCAACGCGCAGGCCGCGTGGACCAGCGCCTTCAACGCTCAGGCCAAGGGCGTCACGATCAACTACGACAAGTCGCAGGGCTCCGGCGGCGGCGTCACCAACTTCCTCAGCGGCGCGTACGACTTCGCCGGCTCGGACGCCCCCCTGAACGCCGACCAGACCACGCAGTCGGCTGCGCTGTGCACCGAGGGCGGCGTCAACATCCCCGTCTACCTCGACGGCGTCGCGATCATCTTCAACATCCCCGGCGTCACCGAGCTGAAGCTCTCGGGCGAGACGATCGCCAAGATCTTCGCGCTCCAGATCACCGACTGGTCCGACCCGGCCATCACCGCCGACAACGGCACCGCCCTGACCGCCGGTCCCATCACGACCGTCGCGCGCTCGGACGGCTCGGGCACCACGCAGAACCTCACCAACTACCTCGCCGCGACGCAGTCGTCGGTGTGGACCGCCCCCGCGGGCAAGGACTGGCCCATCGAGGGCAACGTCTCGAAGCAGAAGGGCGGCTCCGGTGTCGTCGAGGCCGTCAAGGCCGGCACCGGCACCATCGGCTACGCCGACCACTCGGCCATCGGCGACCTGAACGCCGCCGCGGTCATCCAGGACGGCACCGCCGTCGCGTACAGCCCCGAGGCCGTCACGGCGACCTTCGAGGCCGCGGCCGTCGACGCCAGCAACGGTGTCGCGGGCGACCTGTCGAAGAAGTTCGACTACTCGAAGCTGACCGCCGAGACCTACCCGATCCCGCTCGTGTCGTACGCGATCACCTGCACCACGTTCAAGGACTCCGCGCAGGCCGAGCTGACCAAGTCGTACCTCGGCTTCGTCACCAGCACCCTCGGCCAGCAGGTCGCGGCCAAGAACGCCGGCTCGGCCCCGCTGCCCGACTCGGTCCTCGAGGCCGCCGCCGAGACCCTCTCGGCCATCAAGTAAACATCTCTTCGGACTCGGCCCGACTCGCGCTTCTCGTGCGGGTCGGGCCGGGCTGATCGGAACGGTCGACCCGCGTCGAACGCTCCGCTGAGCCGACATCCTCACAGAACACCCGACCGAGGAGAACCCATGACCCGTGCCGAGCGTGAGGTCCCCCGTGACTGACACCGTCGCTGACACAGAGACCGCCCCGTCCTCACCGACCCCGCCCCGCACGACGATCGTCGGCAAGCGACGCGTCGGCGACACCGTCTTCCTCGGACTGTCGACCACGGCCGCCGTGTCGATCATGATCATCCTCGCCGGTGTGGCGATCTTCCTGATCATCCGCGGTCTGCCCGCCATCACGGGCAACTGGACCGAGGGCGACCTCGCCGGCTACCAGAACGGCTCGTGGTCCAACTTCTGGGAGTACGTCGGACCCCTGCTCTTCGGCAGCGTCTGGGCGGCCCTCATCGCGATGATCATCGGAACGCCGGTCGCCATCGGCATCGCGCTGTTCATCTCGCACTACGCCCCCCGCCGCATCGCCGGCGCGCTGGGCTACATCGTCGACCTGCTCGCCGCGGTGCCGTCGATCGTCTTCGGCCTGTGGGGCATCATCGTCATGCGCCCGCTGCTGCTGCCCGTCGGAGAGTTCCTCAACCAGTACCTCGGCTGGATCCCGCTCTTCCAGGGCCCGGTGTCGAGCACGGGGTCCACCATGCTCACCGGTGGCGTGGTGCTCGCCGTCATGATCCTCCCGATCGTCACCTCGATCACCCGCGAGATCTTCCTGCAGACCCCGCGCCTGCACGAAGAAGCCGCCCTGGCCCTCGGCGCCACGCGCTGGGAGATGATCCGCCTGTCGGTCTTCCCGTACGCCCGCAGCGGCATGGTCTCGGCCACCCTGCTGGGCCTCGGCCGCGCCCTCGGCGAGACCATGGCGATCGCGCTCATCATCTCGCCCAGCCTCATCTACTCGGTGCTGCTGCTCACCGACGGCTACAACTCGCAGACGATCGCGGCGAACATCGCGCTGAACTTCCCCATCGCGACCGACCTGCAGCGCTCGGCGCTCATCGGCACCGGTCTGATGCTGTTCGTCATCTCGCTGGCGGTCAACATGTTCGCCCGCTACATCATCGGCGCCACCGGCCCCGGTGCGAAGGGCCGCAAGAAGGGCAAGCGCTCATGACCGTCACCGCTCCCTCCGCCCCCCTCGCCCTCACCAGCGGGCAGCTGCCCCGCTTCATCGAGCCGATGCTGCTCGCGGGCGTCGCGGTCGTCATCGCCGGCGTCCAGCTGCTCATGGGCGGCTTCAACCTCGCCACCTGGCTCATCCTCACGGCGATCGTCTACCTGATCGCGATCGGGGTCGGCTCGTCGATCGTCGAGAACCGCCGTAAGGCCGTCGACCGCGTCGTGCGCGGGCTCGTCACCGCGGCGTTCCTGCTCGCGGTGGCCCCGCTCATCTCGACGCTGTACACCGTGGTGTCCAAGGGCCTCGCGGTGGTGAACCTGCAGTTCATCACGCAGGTCGGCGGCACGCAGTTCGACCCGAACACCCTCGAGGTCGTCGCGACCCCCGGCGCCTGGCAAGCCGTCGCGGGCACGCTCATCATCACGGGTATCGCGGCGCTCATCTCGGTGCCGATCGGCATCCTGGCCGCCGTCTACCTGGTCGAATACGCCCAGCCCAACAACCCGCTGCGCCGCGCGATCACGTTCCTCGTCGACGTCATGACGGGCATCCCCTCGATCGTCGCCGGTCTGTTCGCGTTCTCGCTGTTCAGCCTGGTCGTCGGACCGAAGGCGTTCAGCGGGTTCTCGGCATCCATCGCCCTGTGCGTGCTGATGATCCCGATCGTGATCCGCTCCACCGAAGAGATGCTGCGCCTGGTCCCGGCCGACCTGCGCGAGGCCTCGCTCGCCCTGGGCGTGCCCCGCTCGGCGACGATCATCAAGGTCGTGCTGCGCACGGCGGCCAGCGGCATCATCACCGGTGTGGTGCTCGCCGTGGCGCGCGTCGTCGGCGAGACCGCCCCGATCTTCATCGCGGCGAGCTTCACCGACAACTTCAACGCCAACCCGTTCGAGGGTCCGATGCAGACCCTCCCCGTCATGGCCTACACCGCGTACAGCTTCCCCGGCCAGGACATCGACGCCTCTCAGGCCCAGGCCTGGGGCGCGGCGTTCCTGCTCGTCGTCCTCGTCGTCATCTTCAACCTGATCGCCCGGATCGTGGCGGCGGTGTTCGCGCCCAAGGCGCGCTGACCCCAGAAAGGCACCTCTTCGTGTCCAAGAGCATCGAGGTCCAGGACCTCAACGTCTACTACAGCGATTTCCTCGCGGTCGAGGGCGTCTCGATCGACATCGAGCCCCGGTCGGTCACCGCGTTCATCGGCCCCTCGGGCTGCGGCAAGTCCACTTTCCTGCGCACCCTGAACCGCATGCACGAGGTCATCCCCGGCGGTCACGTCAAGGGCCGCGTGCTCATCGACGGCGACGACCTGTACGGACCCGGGGTCGACCCGGTGCTCGTGCGTCGTCACGTCGGCATGGTCTTCCAGCGCCCCAACCCGTTCCCCACGATGTCGATCCGCGAGAACGTGCTGGCCGGCGCGAAGCTCAACGACAAGCGCATGTCCAAGAGCGACGGCGACGCGCTCGTCGAGAAGTCCCTGCGGGGCGCCAACCTGTGGAACGAGGTCAAGGACCGCCTCGACAAGCCGGGCGGAGGCCTCTCGGGTGGTCAGCAGCAGCGTCTGTGCATCGCCCGCGCGATCGCCGTCTCACCCGACGTCCTACTCATGGACGAGCCCTGCTCGGCGCTCGACCCGATCTCGACCTTCGCGATCGAGGAGCTCATCTCGGAACTGAAGAACGAGTACACGATCGTCATCGTGACGCACAACATGCAGCAGGCCTCGCGCGTCAGCGACAAGACGGCGTTCTTCAACATCGCCGGCACCGGCAAGCCCGGCAAGCTCATCGAGTACAACGACACCTCGGCCATCTTCACGGCGCCCGCCGTGCAGGCCACCGAGGACTACGTCTCGGGCCGCTTCGGATAAGCACACACCCCGCGAAGGCCCCGCTCCGGCGGGGCCTTCGTCGTTTCCGCGTGGGCCCCGCTCAGTCGCGCGGCGAGAGCAGATAGGCGTTGAGCTCGTCGGTCAGCGCCCGGTCGACGGCTTTCGCGACGCCGTCGACCGCGGCGATCGGCGCGGCCAGGCGCACGCTCGACAGCAACCACGCGGCATCCGCGTCGACGAGGGTCGCCGTCGGAACGGTCTCGTATGCGGTCTCGACACCGCGCCGCCCGAGGTACGAGAACACGCTGATCTGCGTCGTGCCGTGCAGGATGCCCGCGCTCGGCTCGGGCGTGACGAACCGGTCGCCCAGGCGCAGCAGCACCGTCGCGGTGGGCGCCTCGAGCACGAACCCGTCGCTGGAGACGAACACCGCGTCGTCGGCGCCGCGCCGGTGGGCTTCGCGGATCGCCGCCATGTTGACGGCGTACGACAGCGTCTTGGCCCCGAGCTGCAGCCAGGGAGCGCGCGCCGGGACGTCGAGCGCGTGCCCGCGGTCGAGGGTGACGACGTCGACCCCGTCCCGCCGCGAGCGGGTGTTGTCGGGGGCGGATGCCAGCGTGATCCACGCCGTGGGGATCGGCTGACCCTCCACTCCCCTGCTGAGCAGCAGTTTCATGACGTTCTCGCCCGCTCCCGCGTGCGCGGCGACCCGGGCGATCGCGGACCGCCACTGTCCGAGATGCGGAGCCGGCAGATCGCACAACCCGGCGGAGTGCGCGAGCCGCTCGAGATGGGGACCGACGTCTTGCGGGTGACCGTCGATCACACCGAGCGACTCGAAGATCCCGTCACCGCGCTGCGCGCTGAGGTCACCGACCCGCAGCGCGGGCTCGTCCGGATCGAAGAAGCGGAACGTCTCGGCGAAGTCCTCTCGAGGATCATCGGATGCCACGGGGTCGATCAGAAGAGCACTGCGCCAAGCCATGCTGCGAGCCTATGTCGTCGACCCGACACGCCCGGGTCTTGTCAACGGGGCCGTCCGAGGGAATGTTCGCGCGGGGGCCTTGTTACACTTCTACAGCCGGGCCGCAGTAACCCCGGGCTCCATCTTCTGCCGCTATGAGCGGCCTTGCGCCGAGAGGCGTTCTGCGGTCCGGCACTTATCTTTTCCGGGCTCTTCTCACGTCAGCGCGTCGCGCCGCCAGAGGGCCGCGGATGCCGCCAGGTCTTCTGCGTAGGTGGCCAGTCGCAGCGCCCGCGTGGTCAGCGCGCTGGCGCGTTCGGACTCGGTGTTCTCGTAGTCGTCCGCGAGATGGGTCGACCCCGCCGCCTGGACTCGGCAGAACGCGGCCGCACGATCCAGCGCGACGGCGAAGTCGCCCTCGAAGAGGCCGCGGAGGATCGTGTCGATGAGCTGCACGAGTTCTTCGGGGCCCGCGGGTGCCGGAGCACCCGCCACGACGGCGTCGACCGTCGCCATCTCCACGCGCCCGCGCTCGTACAGCAGAGCGGCCGTCGCGGCGTCGTCGTGGATCATCAGCTGCAGCAGGTAGAGCCGCCAGAGCGCGCCGGGCAGGGAGCGAGCGGGCGACCGCGACCAGAGTTCGGCGATGTCATCGATGCCGTGGTCGTCGGTGAACGCGACCAGTCGCTCGACGACGTCGACGCTCGGATCTGCCCGCACGCGCGACAGCAGGGCCTGGGCCGTGCTGTGAGCCACGCGCGAGACCTCCGCCGGATCCTCGGCCGAGAAGAGTCGGTCGAAGAGCTCGGCCGGACGCCGGACCGGCTTGTGGAACTCACGGGACGAATCGCTCATCGTTCCAGGCTAGACGTCGCCCCCGGCGGCCGGGCCGCAGCGAACCCGCCCCCACGAGGGGGACGGGCTCGGACGGTGGCGTCAGGCGGTGGCGACGGCGAGCACCGGAGCGGTGCTCGGGGTCCCATCGGGCGATCCGCCCGCCGGCTCGATGGTCACGGCGATGACGTCGCCCGCGTGCATCTCGCCGTCGAGCACCGCGGTCGCGTTGCCGTCGGCATCCGGAGTGAAGGTTCCGGCGGCGATGGGGGTCTGATCGCGGACGAACCAGAGCTCGTAGGTCTTGTCGGATTCGAGCGCGGGCATGCCGTCGGTGACGAGCACGCTGCGACCGGTCGACGGCGACCAATGCGCGGTCGCGACCGTGCCGTCGGGCAGGGTCGTCGACGCGGACTGCGCGTCGGGGGCCTTCTCGATCTCTTGCAGGGCGACGACGGCGGCGGGCGGCGAGAAGAGCTGGCCGACCGTGACGGCACCGAAGCCGAGCACGAGCACGGCGGCGAAGGAGGCAGCCAGGGCGAACCAGCGACGCGCTCCCCAACTGCGGGCGCGTGACGTGCCGGCGGGCACGGCGTCGCTCTTCGCGACGACGGGCGCGGGGCCGGCGGCGGCGAAGTCCTCTCCCTCGGCTGCTGCGGGGGCGGATGCCGCGGGCTCCTGGGGAAGGTCGGAGATGCGGGCGAACAACGACGCGCGCACGGACGGGGGCGGCTCGACGGGCTCGACGGCGGCGCTGATCGCGGCGACCGCGTCCGCGGCGTCGCGGACGTGGGAGTCCCAGTGGGGATTCCCCGCCAGAGCCTCCTGGTACGCGCGTTCATCTGCCTCGGATAACGCATGCAATGCGTGTCCAACGGCGAGGTCGGCGAAATCCCTCTCGTTCACTTGTCCACCCCCATTTCCACTCTCAGACGCGACAGACCGTCGCGCATCCTGGTTTTGACCGTACCGAGCGGCGCCCCGACGAGGGAAGCGATCTCGCTTTGGCTGTACCCACCGAAGTAGGCCAGCGTGAGCGCTTCTTTCTGAGCGTCGGGAAGCGTCGCGAGTGCATCGACGACGCGCCGCCCTTCCATCTTCAGTTCGACTTTTTCGGATACGTCGTCGTAAGCGACGTCCATATCCCGGAAGCCCGCACGCACATCCCGATCCACGCTCGACTGCGATGACCGCACGCGGTCCACCGCTCGTCGGTGCGCGATCGTGAGGACCCACGATCTTCCTTGCCCTCTATTCGGAGTGAATCGCGCGGCGGATTGCCAGATCTCGAGGAACACCTCTTGCAGCACTTCTTCGCTCTGCGAGCGGTCGACGAGCACGCGGAGGATGAGGCCGAAGGCGCGGGCCGACAGGGTGTCGTACAACTCGGCGAATGCGGAACGGTCCCCCGTGGCGACGCGCTGCAGGAGCGCACCGACGTGATCGATGTTCTCTGCCCCGTCCTCGGGGAGGTCGAATCCGTCGATCACCATGGCATCCATCATTCCCTACGCCGTCTGCGGTCCCCGTGTGCGTGCGCGCGCGTCGCGCGCGAGCTAGGCGAAACCGTTACAGACAGGCCCCCGCGCACGGTCCTACGGCGTGTACGACGGCTCGTAGAAAATATTCTAAAGAATATTTACACCCGCCTGATCAGGTATTTTCGCCGCGCCGAGGTCGCCATCGGGGCCCCTGCCGCAACATTTCGCAATCCGATCCCCGGGGGGTCCCGAAGACCCTGTGTAAGCCGCTCCACGGCGAACCGCCCCTCGCACCGGGGTGTCCCTGACGGGTCGCAGACGCGATCCGAACGATTTCGGAGGAATGTCATGCTCATCAACAAGAAGCCTGTCGTCGCCGGTCTCGCCCTCGTTCTGGGCTCGGCCTTCGCTCTCACCGCATGTTCGGGTGGCACCACCTCGGGCGGCACCGCTGAAGAGGCCTCGACGGCCCCCTCGATGGCCGCCTCGCCCTCGATGTCCGCTTCGGCGTCGATGGACCCCGCCGCCAACCTCGTCGGCCCCGGCTGCGCCGGTTACGCGGAGCAGGTTCCCTCGGGTGCTGGCTCGGTCGCCGGTATGGCCGCTGACCCGGTCGCCGTCGCCGCGTCGAACAACCCGCTGCTCACCACGCTCACCGCGGCCGTCAGCGGCCAGCTGAACCCCAACGTGAACCTGGTCGACACGCTCAACGGCAGCGAGTTCACCGTCTTCGCGCCGGTCGATGAGGCCTTCGCCAAGATCGACTCGGCCACCATCGAGACGCTGAAGACCGACAGCGACCTGCTCACCAAGATCCTCACGTACCACGTGGTCCCCGGCCAGATCGCGCCCGACGAGATCGACGGCACGCACACCACCGTCGAGGGCCAGGACGTCACCGTCGCCGGCTCGGGTGACTCGATCACCGTCAACGACTCCAGCAACGTCATCTGCGGTGGCGTTCAGACCGCCAACGCGACCGTGTACCTCATCGACTCGGTGCTGATGCCCCCGATGTAATTCCTCGATGGCGCGAGTGATCGCGTCCTCGATCGGTCGATGATCGACCGACCCTGACGGCGAGCGTCGGACCCCAGGCGAGGGGGTCCGGCGCTCGCTTCTTCGTGCGCCCGGGGTGCGCTGCGCCCGATGCGCGTCCCCGGACGGCGCGGTCTTCGACAGATCCGATGCCACCGGCCTGCGTGCGCTCGTCGAGCATTCCGCCTTCGCGGCATCCGCGCCGGATGAGCACGACCGCCCCGCCGGGGCCGGTAAGGTGGATGCCGAGGGCCTCTAGCTCAGTCGGTAGAGCATCGGACTTTTAATCCGCGGGTCGTGGGTTCGAGCCCCACGGGGCCCACCACGTCATCGTTACTCGAAACATCGCCACGAGCATGTCTACGAGACTTGCCGGATGCGCAGCTACTTCCCCGCCCCTGTCCTCAGGGGCGGTTTTCGTTGGGTCCTCGTACAACTCCCCTGCCGCCATCAGCATGTCGAACGGCTCGTTGAACTCCACCTCCGACAGCCGGAATCCGCGCAACGACGGCCCTTGCCACCGTCATCGCCCTGACCCCATGACGAGTTGTGCTCCGGTTCCCGAGACAGCTGCCCTTGCATCCATTCAGGGCACCTGGACGCACGACGCGAGTATCCCACTTGGCGACGGATCGATCCGACCGCACCGCACCCGCATAACAGTGGCGGACACGCAGGCCACGATCCACGATGAGCAGGAGCAGACGCTCATCTTCCCGTAGGACGCAAGCGCCACGATTCTTACGATGCGTTCGGATAACGGAGGCGCGGGATGGGTCATCGACCTCTCGAGCGCGATTCGATACGACGAGGCACGTACCGTAAACCTTTCTCAGCCCGGTACGGACTGGTCAGTTGATGCGACACTGAACGCGACGGCATCCACTGCGTCGTTCCAGTTCTGGTACCCCACCATGCCAACGGACTCGCGCGCGACATTCACTTGCCAGCGATAACCCTCGCCGTTGGGTAAAGACCGACGGAGCCGGTTAATGAAGCGCGCGTGGTGCCAGCTTCACTGAAGTGATCGAAATATCGTTTCTGCCATGGCTACCCGACACATTGCTCAGCTCACCGACGACCTCGACGGCACCGTTCTCGAAGACGGCGAAGGAAAGCAGATCACTTTCTCCGTCGATGGTCGCGCCTACGAGATCGATCTTTCCGCCGCGAACGCAGAGTCCTTCTACAAGGCGCTCTCGCCGTACGTGGACGCCGCTCGTCCCACCAGCACCTCTGGGTCGCGAGGCGGTCGCCAGGCTCCTCGCGCCAAGAGCGACGTCGATCTCGCCGCCGTCCGCGAGTGGGCGCGCGCGAACGGACACACGGTCAGTGACCGAGGCCGTGTTCCGGCAACCATTGTCGAGGCCTACAAGGCCGCAGTCGCCTAACGAACATTGAATAGAGAACACCCCCGGCCTCGAGGTCGGGGGTGTTCTGTATTGGTCGACGGGTGCTTACTCGTTGCCGAATCTTGCGTCGACCAGCGCGTGCGTCCACTCCAGTACGTCGGGAGTTCCGCCTGCGTTGATGGTCTCGTAAACGTGACGTTCCCACATCGCCCGTAGCGCGTCGACGGAGTCGGGCGGCATCTCCATGGTGCGCTCGACGACCTGTTGCCACGTATCAGCTTCGGTGTTGAGCGCCGCGCGCAGCTTCGGCAGCATGTCCTGGAAGCCCGCCGACTTCTCCGGTTCAAGGGCACCGAGCGCGTCGAGCACATACGCATCGAGGTAGACGAGCATGGGCTTGCCCTGATATCTGGTCGACAATGTCATTGCTGCCGTCCATGTGAGCGAACTGACTCAAAGTCGCCTGCGATGAATTCACGGACGATTTCGGCAAGTTCGTCGCGAGTCGGATCATTGATTTGACGAGAACTTCCCAACTCCTCGACATTTTCAAACGTCACGAAGTCGGCATAGATCTCAAGATTCCACTCGTCGGAGTCGATAACCGAAATGGAAGAGTGTTCTTCGTCCATGTCGCCAAGCTCATCGAATAAGCTCATTACCGTCTCGACCGTGACCTCCGCCCCTTTTATGGAGCGTGCGTAGCGGTCAACTATTCTAACAACACGGTCGTCGACTTCTTCTTGCCCCATATTGCAAATCCTCCCATATTGCCAGGATGTAGTGTACGCCAAAAATCAGACCCCGGCGAGTGTTGATACGTAGGAACGAGTTGCATTACACCGTGCCTGCCTGCGACGGTATCCGGGTGCGCATGGTGCCAAATAAAGTCCTCCGGGTTGGGATTATCGCGCCCACCCTTCTTTGCCACAAGCTCTCCAATACCTTTCGACTGCTCTTCTAGCCACTCGGCAAAGCGAGGGTCCGATCGCATCGCTTCATCGAGTGCCTCATTAGCGCGGTTGAAATGCACACTCCCAGATTCGGCCCAGAATTTGTGGCTAGTCCAAGCTGACCTTTCAAGAGCAGTGCACACTGCATGAGTACTACGAGCCCAGCATGGACCTCACCGACGATCAGGCCATTACGTATCGCCAGGCGGTCACGGCGAAGTGGCCGAGCCTCCCCCGCCGTGCTGGCAAGGCGTATGCCAAGTTCACCAAGGTCATCACGCGGCTTGAAGCAACACCACCGCCACCAAAAAGGACTCCTGTCAGGAGGCGCAAGAAAAAGTCGTACGTCGTTCGCACCGAAGGAGTCGTTAGACCGGACGTCGACTTCGACAAGCTAGCCCGTGTCCTGCTCGTCATCGCTCGCGACAAGGCGGAAAAGAAGAAGGCCGCCTAGCTCACCGCGCTCCCCCGCGCAGCCGCATCTGAACGCCTGCCTCTATCAAGCACGATCTGGTCTGTGCATAGCTAATGCCGACCAATGTCGCGATAGCTGCAATCGCCTCGCCCTGCTCGTACTGTAAGACCATCCGCTGGACCTGCTCACGAGTGATCGCCGGCTTCTTTGGGCCACGCGGCCGAATCGGTTCACCCATCGATACGAGCAGCCGCTGCACCTTGTTGGCGCTGAACTCGTACTCCTCCCCGATCGCAGCCAAGGGTTCACCTGCTCGGTGCTTCTTGACCAGGGAGTCACGTACCTTTGCTGGCACTTCGTTCGGATCTGCGCGACTCAGCTTCAAACGAGCAACCAGCATGTCGAGCGTCGTGCGATGCACCCCAAGCTGACGCGCCAGATCTGCGACCAGCTCCCCTCGCTTGTAGCCCTCTACGAACGCCATCTTCTCCGCGTCGGTCAGTCGTCGAGCTCTGCGGGGTACAGGGCGGTCGGCTACCGCGACCCGGCTTGGCTTCAGATTCACCAGCTGGCGTAGCCTCGCCACCCCTGTCGAATTATTCGAGTACCTCTGAACGAGCCCCACCACATGTTCGCTGCGTCGCTGCCGCGCAGGACGCGATGAACGTTCACGCGCCGCCACCCCGTCATCGTCGCCCCGTTAAGAGCGAGCACGACGAGGACCAGCTCTTCACCGCAGGTCGGATCTCGGACCCGTGCGACGGTGGGGTGACACCCCCACGCCCTCGGATGGACCGCGCGACAGCCCTGCGGACGCGCGAACGCGCCGCGCCGTGCGGCGGGCAGAAAGCCCCGCACGGCGCGGCCGTCGTCTGTTCGATCAGCGCACGACGGTCGCGGTCGGCGCCGATGTCCGCTGCGCGGTCGCGTAACCGGTCTTGGTACCGGTGACCGTTACCGTGATGCGCTTTCCGACCTGCGTCGTCGAGACCTTCAGCGTCTTCGACGTGGCGCCGGCGATGTCGACCCCGTCGGCTTTCCACCGGTACGTCAGATTCACCGGGCTCGGCGTCCACGATCCCGGGGTCGCGGTCAGAGTCGAACCCAGCTTCGCGGTGCCGCTGACGGTCGGGCTGACCGCGCCCAGAGTGCCCGCGACGACGGGGTCGGTGGGCAGGGACGTCGTGACGTTCTTGCCGCTCAGCGACGCGGTGGTCACGGTGATGCGCCTGCCCACGAGGCCGCTCGGAACGATGAGGGAAGCGCCGGTCGCTCCCGAGACGGCGGTGCCGTCGGCGCGCCATTGATAGGTGACCTGTTCGGTCCGCCCGGAGTCCGCCACCAGGGTCGTCCCGACCGCGGCCGTACCCGTGATCGTGGGGACCGGAACGACGGGAGCGCCGGACTGATAGACCGCGACGTTCGCGATGGACATCGTCCCACCCGATGTCTTGGGGGCGGCGGCGCTGTCGCACCCGCAGACACCGTTGGGCAAGCCACCGCCGATCGCGAGGTTGAGGATGAGGAAGAAGTCGTTCGGCATGGCGGCGTTCCACGCGTCCTCACCGATCTGCGCCTCTTCGACGACATGGGTCGTCACGCCGTCGACGAAGAACTCCATCCGCTCCGCTCCCGGGGTGGTGCGGTCGATCAGCGCGGAGTAGGTGTGAAAGTCGTTCAGGCACGCCGCGCACTCCTGCAGACCGCTCGTGATCCCGTACGGCTCGTTGCACGCACCCCCGTCAGCGAGATCGCAGTGCAGCGTCTGAATGACCTGGGGGGTGCCGTTGACCGCCTCGAGCATGTCCACCTCGCCGGTCCGGGGCCAATCGATCATGCCGTTGGCATCCCGGCCGAGCGCCCAGAAAGCCCCCCAGTACCCGGTCGGGTCGGCGATGGCGGGCAGGCGGACCGAGGCCGTCATGAGCAGTCGTCCCCCCGCGGGCGCGGAGAACGACTTGTCTGCCGTGATAACCCGACCGGAGGTCCACGCGCCGGACGCATCGCGGAGGGCGCGGATGTTCAGAGCCCCGGAACCGTCGAGGAAGACGTTCGCCGTGGAGTCGGTGGTGCGGTCCACCGCACCCGTGCCCCACGTTCCCACTTCGTGCTCCCACTGCGCACCGATCGGCGCTCCGGCGGGGCCGTCGAAGTCGTCGCGGAACAGAGTCGTCCAGCCGGCGGCATCCGCCGGGGCGGCCGCGACGGCGGCCGCCGGGGTGGCATCCCCCGTCCCCTCGGCGGCGGTCGCCACCTGGGGGAGAGAGATGACGCCCCCGACAAGGACGAGGGAAAGTGCAGCCGCGAAAGATCGCAGCGTGCGGGAGAACGGGAGGGGCATAGCGAGTCCTGTCTCTCGGGCTGAGTGCCGTCTGGTGGAGACACGCTATAGCTCAAAAGCACTGCCACATCAGCCTCAATGTGTCGTGAAGATGAACTGGTAAAAGCCCAAAGGAATGCGCAAGGGCGCCTCAAGAATGAGGGGGTTGAGCGCTTGAGGTTTTTCTGAGTGGTTCTTCGCGCCGACTTCGGTATTTACCGGCGGCGGGCTACTTACATTTTTTTCCCAGCAGGACCGGGAGGCGGTCCGAGCATTCATCCGGGGCTGCGGCGGGGGCCGCTACCGACACGGTCGGAAGCCCGTCGATCGGCGTACCCGCCCGGGCGCCACGGGGAGAGGAGGCGGACATGGCCGCCACCACGCATCGTCGTGACAGTGCCACCGCACCCGCACGACGTTCTTCTTGGGAGGCTCTTCCCGCCGGTCGGTCGGCGCGCAGCGCCCGCGCCGGCCGTCGC
>NZ_QAJB01000256.1:0-6016 GCF_003061325.1 Microbacterium sp. HMWF026 | reverse complement strand
CTGCCCCCACGCCGATGTCGACGAGTGGCACCCGTGTCGCCGCAGCTCCCGACATCCCGCCCGTGTCGTCGGCGGTGCAGGAGCAGAGCACCGATTCGCGGGCCGCCCGCCGCCACCGCACGACCCCCCGCATCAGCGGCCTCATCGCCGCCCTTCCCGCGCACAACGAAGAGGCGGGCATCGCCGCCGCCATTCAGGGATTGCAGAACCAGACCTGCCCGCCCGATCACATCGTCGTCATCGCCGACAACTGCACCGACCGCACCGTCGAGATCGCCCGTGCGAACGGTGCGGAGGTCTTCGAAACGACCGACAACACCCACAAGAAGGCCGGAGCCCTCAATCAGTTCCTGGCGGAGATCCTCCCCCAGCTGCGCGAGGACGATCTGGTCCTGGTGCAGGATGCCGATTCGGCTCTGGACCCCGATTTCCTTCAGATCGCGCGCAAGAACCTGAAGGGCAGCATCGGCGCCGTCGGCGGCGTGTTCCGCGGCAGCGAGGGCGGCGGCTTCGTCGGGCACCTGCAGCGCAACGAGTACGCTCGATACGCCCGCGACGTCCGGCGCCTCGGCGGTAAATGCCTCGTCGTGACCGGCACCGCCGCGGTCCTGCAGGTCGGCCTGCTGCGACGTATCTCGCAGGCCCGCCTCGCGGGCGAGCTGCCCGCGGGCGACGGCCGCGGCGGTATCTACGACACGTCCGTCCTCACCGAGGACAATGAGCTCACCTTCGCCATCCGGCACCTCGGCTACGACGTGCTCAGCCCGGCCGGCTGCACCCTTGTGACCGAGATCATGCCGACGTGGGGCGAGCTGTGGCGTCAGCGTCTGCGCTGGAAGCGCGGCGCCGTCGAGAACTGCGTGCAGTACGGGTTCACCCGCATCACACGCCCCTACTGGGGTCGGCAGATCCTCACCATGATCGGGTGCCTGATCACCTACATCTACCTGGCCACGATCGTCTACGCCATCGCGACGAACAACCTGTCCGTCCAACCGTTCTGGATGGCCGTGACGGTGATTTTCATCGTGGAACGGATCGTGACCGTGCGGGACCGCGGCTGGCGGCACATGGTTCTCGCGGGGCTGATGTACGAGCTCGTCATCGATCTGTTTCTGCAACTCGTCCACACCAAGGCATACCTGGATGCGCTGACAAATCGTCGGCGTGACTGGTGAAAGGAGAAAGAATGTACAACAACATCGCATCGTCGACGGGCGCGGGAGCGGGAGCCGGAATGCTCGCGATGACGGGCACGAATTCTCTGTGGCTGGCCCTCGCAGCATTCGCTTTGATCGCCGCAGGAACGGCGGTAATGCGGATCGTTCCGCGTCGCACGCGCGAGAACTGAATCTCGACCCGATCGTCAGGGCCCGTCCCCGGAATCCCCCGGAGGCGGGCCCTGCCCCTTTTTCGCCCCCGTCGTCATCTGCGTCGAAGCGTGCGATCCCCCGAACTCTCGTCGGACCCCACGGCTCAATCGGGTCGCTCGTCGAAGTCCCGCGCGATCGAGTACTCCTCCTCGCCCGGTCGGCGAGGCTGCCCCGGTCAGCCGCCGGCGCGACGCCCGCGACGTACCCGCTCGACGGTCTCGCCCGCTGCCACCCCGACGAGCAGGATCGCCGCCGCGATCGACAGCCTGAGCGCGTCGAAGAACGGCAGGACGAACGCCAGCCCGGCGAGCACCACGAAGGCGACCAGCCCGAGGAGCTGAGCCCGCGACCACCTGTTCTCGAGCGTGCGACGGAAGAGCGCCGTGCCGCCGAGGAACAGGATGGGCGCGCCGACGACGACGATCGTCGCGGCGATACTCCGCTGATCGGGATGCGACAGCATCTCTTTGTCACCCACGCTCATCAGCACGATCCCGGCGACGATCGGCAGGTGCACCCAGGTGTACGCGGTGCGGGCCAGGCGGCCGGGTTCATCCGACGCCTCGATCGCCTCGGAGCCGACGCGCTCGCCGTGATCGAAGTAGATCCACCACGCGGCCGCCGCGGCGACGAAGGCGGTCACCAGCGACGCGATCGACGATGCCGACGACTCCTTGGCGACGAAGGCGAAACCGGTGACCAACAGACCCTCCCCGAGGGCGATGAGCACGAACAGCGCCGTCCGCTCGGCGATGTGAGGACCCGACAGGTCCCACGAGCTGACCTGTACCCTCCCCCGGCCCGGGATCGGATACCCGAGCATCGTGCCGAGCAACTCGAGAGCGAGCGCCGCAGCCCACAGGGGCAGCTGCCACTCGTGCGGCAACACCGCGCCGACGATCCACAGGGCGCCGCCGGCGATGGTCCACGCGAGCACGAGCGTGAAATCCCGCGCGACTCTGCGGTCGTGACGAACCGTCGCCCACACGATGAAGCCCGTCCGCCCCACCTGAAGCACCACGTAGGCCACCGCGAACGCCCACGCGCGATCACCGAACGCCTCGGCGATCGAAACGCTCATCACCAGCGCGACGAGAGCGAGGACGATGACCGCCCCGCGGACGGGGAGCTTCACGGGGTCGAGCCAGTTGGTCACCCACGTGGTCGACACCCACGCCCACCACAGGGCGCACACCATGATGAGGCCCTCGAAGGCCCCGAGCGGGGTCTGGTTCTCGTACAGGTAGGCGGACAACTGGGTCAACGCGAGGACGAAGACCAGGTCGAAGAACAGCTCGACGTACGTCACGCGATCCGCGCGCGAGGAGTCCGTGGGGCGCAACACGTCACGGGTCATCCCGAATGCCATGCCCCATCCTGACACCGCGGCTGTCCGGATCGCGCACACTCATCCGAGCAACGCGACCCCGAATTCCGCGACAACCTCGCGCACCTCCGCCAGATAGCGCTGCGCCTGCTCGGTGAGAGGGATGGCGGTCCGTCCGATCCAGCCGATCTCGATCCGCTCGTCGACGTCGAGCGGCACCGCGACGATCTCGGGATCGAGGTCGTCGCTGATGATGCCGGTCGAGATCGTGTAGCCGTCCAGACCGATCATCAGGTTGAAGATCGTCGCGCGATCGGACACGCGGATCTCCTGACGGCTCGACAGGGTCGAAAGGATCTCCTCGGCGAAGTAGAAGGAGTTGTTCGCGCCCTGGTCGAAGGTCAGTCGGGGCAGGTCGACGAGGTCGTCGAGCGTGGCCCGTGGGCGGGATGCCAGGGGGTTCCTTCGCGAGACGAAGATGTGCGGCTCCGCGACGAACAGCGGATGAAACGCCAGCCCCGAGTCCCGCAGCAGCTTGTCGAGCACGTTGCGGTTGAAGTCGTTGCGGAACAGGATGCCGAGCTCGCTGCGGAGGGTGCGGACGTCCTCGATGATGTCGAACGTCCGGGTCTCGCGCAGCGAGAACTCGTACTCCGCGGCATCCGTCCCCCTCACCATGCGCACGAAGGCGTCGACGACGAACGAGTAGTGCTGTGCCGAGACGCCGAGCAGGCGCCGCGAGGGCGGGCGCCCGAGATAGCGCTGTTCGAGCAGATCGGCCTGCTCGACGACCTGGCGAGCGTAGCCGAGGAACTCCACGCCGTCGTTGGTCAGGGTCACGCCGCGCGCGGACCGCGTGAGAAGGTCGCGGCCCACGCGCGCCTCGAGGTCCTTCATCGCCGCGGACATCGTCGGCTGTGCGACGTACAGCAGGTCGGCGGCCGCCGAGATGGACCCCTCGGCGGCGACCTCGATGAAGTACTGCAGCTGCTGAAGGGTGAATCCGCTCGACCGCTTCGCCATAGGGCAAAGCTATAACACTGCATAGTGGACGGGAATTACCCGATGCCTTCGCCGTGGGAGCAGCATGGCCTCACCACCATCCGCGGGCCCACCCGGCCCCCGCACCCGATTGGCCCGTCATGGCGAACGACATCACGTTCAGCATCACCACCACCCGTTTCGACGAGGACTACGCCCCGGCCGAGTCCTCGCGCGTCACGACGAACTTCGCCAACCTGGCACGCGGTGCGGGCCGTCAGCAGAACCTGCGCAACGCCCTGTCGATGATGAACCACCGCCTGAACGAGCTGGTGCCGGGCGACGACGACCGATACCGCGTCGAGCTCGACATCGTCTCGGTGCACCTGCGCTTCGAAGACGGGGCGGATGACGAGGAGTTCCCCGTCATCGAGGTGCTCGACGTCAGCATCGTCGACATGAGCACCGGCGAGCGCCACCGCGGCATCGTCGGCAACAACTTCTCGTCGTACCTGCGCGACTACGACTTCAGCGTCGTCCTGCCCGCGGCCAACGCCGGCGGCGAGGGTTTCACGGTGCCCGAGGACTTCGGCATCCTGCACGGCAAGATCTTCCAGCACTTCCTCGACTCCGACGCGTACCGCGACCGCTTCGCGCAGGCGCCGGTGATCTGCATCAGCGTGTCGACGAGCCGCACCTACCGGCGCACGGGTGTCGTGCACCCCGTGCTCGGCGTCGAGTACGCGCAGGACTCCTTCTCGCTCACCGACGACTACTTCGGCCGCATGGGCCTGCAGGTGCGCTACTTCATGCCGCGCGGCAGCGTCGCACCGCTGGCGTTCTACTTCCGAGACGACCTCACCACGGAGTACTCCGACCTGCAGCTGGCCGGCACGATCGCCACGATGGAGACGTTCCAGAAGATCTACCGTCCCGAGATCTACAACGCCGTCAGCCCCGCGGGCGAGGTCTACCGGCCGACGCTCGACGAGCCCGAGTTCGTGCGGACCGGCATCGACTACGACCGTGAGGAGCGCAGCCGACTCGCGGTCACCCAGGGCCGGTACGCCGAGGAGCACTTCGTGACGCCCCACCGTCACATCCTCGACGCGTGGGCCGCCGACTACGCCGCCCCCGTCCGATGACCCGCGAAGGAACCGCCGCCGTGACGACCCTCCTGCCCACCTCGACCGTCGGCAGCCTGCCCAAGCCCGCCTGGCTCGCCAAGCCCGAGGTGCTGTGGTCACCCTGGGAGCTCGAGGGCGACGTACTCGTCGAGGGGAAGCACGACGCCCTGCGCGCCGCGGTGCAGGAGCAGGAGCGCCGCGGTATGGACATCATCAGCGACGGCGAGCAGACCCGTCAGCACTTCGTGACCACCTTCATCGAGAACCTCGACGGGGTCGACTTCCAGAACCGCGAGACCGTGCGCATCCGCGACCGCTACGACGCGAGCGTGCCGACCGTGGTCGGCGCTGTGAGCCGGCGCAATCCCGTCTTCGTCGAGGATGCCGCGTTCCTGCGCGCGCAGACCGACCGACCGATCAAGTGGGCCCTCCCGGGCCCGATGACGATGATCGACACCCTCGCCGACCGCTACTACGGCAGCCGCGAGAAGCTCGCGTGGGAGTTCGCGACCATCCTCAACCACGAGGCGCGCGAGCTGGAGGCGGCCGGCGTCGACATCATCCAGTTCGACGAGCCGGCGTTCAACGTCTTCTTCGACGAGCTGAAGGACTGGGGCGTCGCCGCCCTCGAGCGCGCCGCCGAGGGTCTGCGCGCCGAGACCGTCGTGCACATCTGCTACGGCTACGGCATCAAGGCCAACACCGACTGGAAGGCGACGCTCGGCTCGGAGTGGCGTCAGTACGAGGAGTCGTTCCCGCTGCTGCAGCGCTCGAGCATCGACACCATCTCGCTCGAGAGCCACCGATCGAACGTCCCGATCGACCTCGTCGAGCTGGTCCGTGGCAAGCGGGTCATGCTCGGCGCCCTCGATGTCGCCAGCGAGCGCATCGAGACGCCCGAAGAGGTCGCCGACACGCTCCGCGCCGCCCTGCAGTTCGTGGATGCCGACAAGCTCATCCCGAGTTCGAACTGCGGCATGGCGCCGCTTCCGCGTCATGTCGCGTACGACAAGGTCAGCGCGCTCACGGCCGGCGCGGCCCTTCTGCGCGAGGAGCTCGCGGGCTGACCGATCGGGCGGGCCGGAGGACTCCGCGCCCGCCCCGTCCCGTCCCCGCCGCGCTGTCGACCGGCGAGCGGATGCCGTGGCAGAGTCGGAGCGCCCCCTTCCCCGTTCCGAGGAGCACCATGCCCATCGCCGCCGATGACC
>NZ_QAJB01000255.1:0-4960 GCF_003061325.1 Microbacterium sp. HMWF026 | reverse complement strand
GTCCGAGCCCGGTATTTACCTAGCTTTTCTAGTGTTCTACTCATGAACGCAACAGCCGCATGGCGGGGCTCGGACCTCGCTCGCCAGATCGTCGTCCTCTCCGCCCTGTCGTTCATGCTGATCGCGGCGGTCATCGGCGCCGGGGCCTTCGGCAGCACCGCGGTCGAGGATCAGCAGGGCGGAGCCCTCAGCACGAGCGGTTCCTACCTCGCCCCGGCCGGGCCCGCCTTCTCGATCTGGTCGGTCATCTACCTGGGGCTCATCGCGTACGCGATCTGGCAGGCCCTGCCCGGTCAGCGTACGAACCCCCGCCAGCGCGCGCTCGGCTGGCTGATCGCGCTGACCATGACCTTGAACGGCCTGTGGCTGGTGGCGGCGCGCTTCGGCACGCTCTTTCTCACGGTGGTCGTGATCGTGCTGCTCCTCGCGGCCCTCGGCTGGACGTTCCGCGTCGCGGTCGCGACCCGCGAACCCCGGGGCGGTTTCGCGGACTCCGTGCTGATCGACGGCGTGACCGGTCTGCACCTGGGCTGGGTCACCCTCGCCACCGTCGCCAACACGGCCGCGTGGCTCACGACCATCGTCCCCGCGGAGTGGGAGGGCGCGGCGGATGCCATCGGCATCGCCGTCCTGCTCGTGGTGGCCCTCATCGGTCTGGCGATCGCGTGGCGCAGCGGCTGGCGCGTCACGCCCGCGATCGCCCTCGCGTGGGGTCTGAGCTGGCTCGCCGTGGAGCGCTTCACCGGTGAGCCGCAGAGCGGACCCATCGGGGTGACGGCGATCATCGTCGCCGTGATCGTGCTGCTGCCGCCCGTCGCGGTGAGCGTCCTGCGGCTGGTCCGCCCGGGCGTCGACTGAGCGCCTAGGCCTTCGCGCTCCCCCGCGCAAGCGGCACGCGCACCACGGCCGTGGGGCGTGTAATCGGGCCGTGGACTCGCTGCCTCTCGCTCTTCTCGTCGTCATCTTCGTCGCCGCCGCCGCGGTGGTGTGGGTGGCCGGCATCCAGCTCTCCAAGGCGACCGACGTCCTCGATGCGCGCCTGCATCTCGGCAGCGCGCTGGGCGGGCTGATCGTCCTGGCGGTGGCCACGAACCTGCCCGAGATCGCGATCACCGTGTCGGCCGCGATGGCGGGCAACCTCGAGGTGGCCGTCGGCAACATCCTGGGCGGGATCGCCCTGCAGACCGTGGTGCTCGTGATCCTCGACGCGTTCGGCAAGCGCGGACGCGGGGTGAAGCCGCTGACGTACCGCGCGGCATCCCTCACGCTGGTCCTCGAGGGCCTGGTGGTGGTCGCCGTTCTCGCGGTGGTCATCGCGGGCAGCCAGCTGCCGGACGGCCTCGAGGTGCTGCGCCTGACCCCCGACGTGGTGCTCATCGCCGCCCTGTGGATCGTCGGTCTGATCCTCGTCCAGCGCGCCGGTGCGCACCTGCCGTGGCACGAGGACGGCCGGGCTCCCGACGCGACACCGAAGCCCGCGAAGACGACCGACCGCAAGAAGATGGGGACGAAGAAGGCGGTCGTCGTCTTCTCGCTCTCGGCGCTCGCCACGCTCGGGGCCGGTGTGGTCCTGGAACGCGCGGGCGACGCGGCCTCGTCGCAGATCGGCCTGTCGGGAGTGCTGTTCGGCGCGACCGTACTGGCACTCGCGACGTCGCTGCCCGAGATCTCCACGGGTCTGCAGGCGATCAGGCAGGGCGACGACAACCTGGCGATCAGCGACATCTTCGGCGGCAACGCCTTCTTGCCCGTGCTGTTCCTGCTCGCCACGGTGATCTCGGGGTCGGCCGTGCTGCCGCGCGCGAACGGCGCCGACATCTATCTGACGGCCCTGGCGGCGCTGTTGACCCTCGTCTACGTGGTCGGGCTCATCTTCCGCCCCCGCCGCCGCCTCATCGGTATGGGCGTCGACTCGTTCGTCGTCCTCGTGCTCTACGCGGTGGGGGTGGCCGGGCTGTTCGCGGTCGCGGGCTGAGCCCGATCGCGACGCGTCATCGCCCCCGGCCGGCGATGCTCACGCCGTCAGCTCCACCACCACCGCCTGCTGCGGGTTCTGCACCGGCGGACGGATGCCGGCCTCGGCCAGCTGACGACCGGTCAGCACCGTGTCGTGGTGCGCCCACGGCAGCGGCGACTGCGCCGGCTCCTGCACGACGCCCCCGGGGGTGACCAGGCGCACGCGGTACGAGCGGTCGGGGTCGAGTCCGGGCAGCCGCACGCGTCCCGCCGGCGAGGCGATGAGCGTCTGGGTCTGCGCGATCGTGAAGAACGCCCGGTCGCGACCGGCCGCGACCACGCCGCGCACGTCGAGGCCCGGGTCGGTGGTGTCGACGTTGACGAGCCGCCCGGTCGCCACGAGCGGGCGCACCCGCCGCGCGAGGGCCACCCACTCGCCCACGAGCGCGCGGTCGCGGTCGTCGAGGGTCGTGAGGTCCCACTCGATGCCGAAGTGCCCGAACAGCGCCACTGCTCCGCTGAACGCGAGCGAGACGGCGCGACCGGTCGAGTGCACGTGCGGGGTGGTCAGGTGCATGCCCATCATCTCGGGCGGAACGACCAGCGCGGTGTAGCGCTGCGTCTCGAGCCGCTCGACGGGATCGAGGCAGTCGCTCGTCCAGATGCGGTCGGTACGGTCCAGGATGCCGAGATCCACCCGCGCCCCGCCCGAGGCGCAGCTCTCGATCTCGAGGCCGGGGAACGCGGCCTTCAGCTCGTCGATCAGCCGGTAGACGGCGAGCGTGTGGGCGTGCACGGCCGAACCGCCGCCGGGACCGGTCGCGGCATCCACGAGGTCGCGATTGTGGTCCCACTTGACGTAGGCGATCGGGTAGGTCCGGAGCACCTCGGTCATGCGCTCGAGGATGTAGGCATACGCGTCCGCGTTCGCCAGGTTGAGCACCTGCTGCTGGCGGGCGGAGGGCGGCAATTCGTCGCGGCCGCGCAGGATCCATTCGGGGTGGGCACGCGCGACGTCGCTGTCGGGGTTGACCATCTCGGGCTCGAACCAGAGGCCGAACTCCATGCCGAGTCCGACGACGTGGTCGGCGAGCGGGCTCAGCCCGTCGGGCCAGACGCCCTCGTCGACGTACCAGTCCCCCAGTCCCGCGGTGTCGTCGCGGCGGTGGCGGAACCAGCCGTCGTCCAGCACGAACCGTTCGACGCCGATCTCGGCGGCGACGTCGGCGAGCTCGAGGAGCTTCGGCAGGCGGTGGTCGAAGTACACCGCCTCCCACGTGTTCAGCGTGATCGGGCGAGGGCGCGCGGGGTGCTGCGACCGTGCCCGCCACGCGTCGTGGAAGCGCGCCGCGAGCTGGTCGAGGCCCTCGCCCCACGACCCGTAGACGGTCGGCGACGACACCTCGCCGCCGGGGCCGAGCACGATCTCTCCCCACGCGGCGAGCTCCCCGCCCGCGAGCAGCGCCTCGCCCAGCGGCAGGCGTTCGGCGAGGACGCGCTGGTTTCCGCTCCAGGCGACGTGGATGCCGTGCACCCGGCCGTTCTCGAAACCGAAGCCGGGGCGCCCGGCCGCCAGCAGCAGCGTCGCGTCGGCACCGGGGCGCCCGCGGCGGCTCTCGCGCACGTGCGTGCCGAAGGTGAAGGCGTGACGCTGCGAGGAACGCTCGCGCAGGTGCCGGCCGGTCGTGTCGAGGACCTCGGTGGCGTCCCACGGCAGCGGGAACGTCGGCTGCAGCGTCTGGACGACGAGATCGTCGACGCCGTCGTTCACGACGGTGAGGCGCTGGGTGACGAGCCCGGCGGCATCCACGTCGAGCTCGACGCGCAGGCGGATCGCGCGCTGCTCGTCGACGAGGTGCAGGGTCGCGCCGGTCGACCGGGGCTCGGCGGATGCCAGGGAGAAGACCGTTCCCTGCACCACTCCGCCGCGCCCGCCCTCGAACCCGGGAGTACCGGGCCAACCCGCCGCCGCGGTCGGGACGAGGGTCAGGCGAGGGGTCTGGTCGATCCCGCCCGAGACGCGCTGCGGTTGCGCCGCGACGACCATCGACGACAGGTCCTCCGGCGAGAGGTCGCCGAGGTCGGGCCCCCAGTGGATCAGGGCGGGAGCGGTGAGGTCGACGACGACGCTCGTCCCCCCGTTGCGCAGGTGAAGGGCCGTCGGGGCGGAGTGCGACATGGCATTATTTTTATCACGGAACATATTGGTCGACCCGACCGGCGAAGGAGGATGCCGTGCTCACCGAGAGCGAGTCCGCCGTCGCCCGCGAGGTGCTGCTGCACGGGCCGATCTCGCGGCGCACCCTCGCCGCGCGCCTGCGCCTCTCGCCCGCGAGCCTGACGCGGCTGGCTCGCCCGCTCCTGTCCGCCGGCGTGCTCGTCGAGCTCGACGATGACGGCGACGGCACGGTGGGCCGCCCCTCGCGCCCCCTCGACATCTCGCCCGCGGCGGGGACGTTCGTCGGCGTCAAGCTCACCGGCGACCGCGTGCACGTCGCGGCGACCGACATCCGCGCCGACCTGCTCGACGCGCGGGACCGGCCGCTCGACGACCCCTCGCCCCGGGGCGCGTGCCTCGCGATCGTCGAGGCGCTCGAGGCCCTCGGTCGGGACGACGTCCGCGGGGTGGGCGTGAGCCTCGGCGGGCACGTCGCCGACGGCGTCGCCGTCCATGCCCCGTTCCTTGACTGGCACGACGTCCCCCTCGCCCGGACGCTCGAGGACATGCTCGACGTCCCCGTGGCGATCGAGAACGACGTCGTGGCCCTCGCCGAGGCCGAACGCTGGTTCGGGGTGGGGCGCGGCATCCCCGGATTCCTCGTCGTCACGATCGGCGCCGGGGTGGGCCTGGGCCTGGTCGTCGACGGTCGAACGGTGCGCACTCCCGACGCCGGGATCGGCACGGTCGGCCATCTGCCGCTCCGCGCGGACGGCCCGCCCTGCCCGCTCGGGCACCGCGGCTGCGCCGACGCCCTGCTGACCACCACCGCGATCGAGCGGCGGG
>NZ_QAJB01000254.1:0-1253 GCF_003061325.1 Microbacterium sp. HMWF026 | reverse complement strand
CCCCGCGGCTGAGCGTCCCCTGCACCCGCGCCAGCACCACCGCCGCGACGACCCCCAGAAGGACGAGGGATGCCACCGCCACCCCGTTGTTGAGCACGACCTCGCGGACCTCCGGCGGAATGCAGCGCGGCGCCGGCATGCACCTCTCGCCCGTGACGGCGGTCGGCACGAACGCGACGACGAGCGCCAGCACCGCGCCGACGTCGAGGAGCCCCTGCTCGAGGCTGCGTCCCGACAACGCCAGCAGCGCGAGGGCGATCGCGCTCAACGCCCCCACGAAGACGGGACCGGCGGGGGTGTAGTAGGACGCGCTCACCGACGGCAGGGGCCCGTGCGTCACCAGCTCGACGCCGACACCGATCGCGAGGAACACCGTCGCCCCGATGATGGCGAGACGGACGTAGCGGTAGGTGCGTTGCGTCGAGGTCGTGCGGATCCGCATGGGGGCATCCTGCCAGCGGTCACCGACACGCCCCGCGGGCTGGACGACGCGGGTCGTCACGCCCCGCACGAGCGACACCGCCGGACCGCCGCCCCTCCGCCGGTCTGCGAGACTCACCCCATGCGTGAATTCCTCGCCGGCGCAGGCCTGCTCGCCCGCGGCCTCGGGCAGTGGCGCCGGACGCCGGGTGCGATGGCCCTGGGCCTGATCCCCGGAACGCTCGTGGGACTCGTCTTCGCGGCGGCCCTCGTCACGTGGGGAATCGTCCTGCCCGACCTCGTGGTGGCCTGGACTCCGTTCGCCGAGACCTGGGCGCCGGCCTGGGCGGGGACGGTGCGCGCGGCGATCGGCATCGCCTCGTTCGGCGCGGCCCTGCTCATCGCGGTCGTGTCGTTCACGGCGGTCACCCTCGCCGTGGGCGAGCCCTTCTACGACCGTATCTGGCGGGCGACCGAGCGCAGCGCGACGGGCCTGGTACCCGACGCCGAGTACGGCTTCTGGCGCGCCGCGGGCGACAGCGTCCGCCTCATCCTGCGCGGTATCGTCGCGGCGGCGCTGGCCTGGGCCATCGGACTCGTCCCGTTCGTCGGCGGCATCCTGGGATTCGTCACCGGCGTGCTGCTCACCGGGTGGCTGCTGGCCGACGAGCTCACGTCGCGCGCCCTGTCGGCTCGGGGCCTCGACCGGCGCGCCCGGCGCGCGTTGCTGCGGCGCCACCGGGCCCGCGCACTCGGCTTCGGCGTCGCCACGCAGCTGTGCTTCCTGGTGCCGCTCGGCGCGGTCGCCGTCATGCCGGCGGCGGTCGCCGGCA
>NZ_QAJB01000253.1:0-2190 GCF_003061325.1 Microbacterium sp. HMWF026 | reverse complement strand
GAGCCCCGCCTGCGCGAGGCCGCGCGGACCCGGGCCCAGGCGGCGAGCTCGTACACGGCGCCCAGCGTCTCGGGCACCGCGACCGGCAGGCCGACGCCCGCGGCGGCCTCGCGCAGGCGGGGCTCTTCGAGGACGCGCGTGAGCACGGCGACGGTGAGGTCGAGGTCGTCACGACCGGTGGCGACGAGGGTCACGTGCGAACCGCGCGCCGCCGCGTCGAGGAACACCGGCAGCACCCGCTCGGCGGCGTGCTGGACGTCGGCCTCGAAGGCCCACGGCGAGCGGGGCGCGACCACGTCGCCGATCGCGATCGACACCCGCGCGACGTCGTCGCGGGCGATGAGGGAGCGGATGCCGTCCAGCCGGCGCCGCGCGGCGGACTCCCCCGCCACCCGGGGGCCGTCGAGGCGCAGGTCGAGCACGGTCTCGTCCGCGGCCGCGGCCGCGAGATCGGCGTCGAGGCGCTCGGACCGGGCGTCGAGCACCAGGCCGGCGAGCACGTCGCGCAGAGCCCGGCGCGCCAGCGGGACGGCCGGGGTGGGCAGCACCGGGGCGACCGCGCCGCCGAGCTGCAGGGCGCCGCGGACGAACCACGGCAGCGATGCGGGCGCGACCTCCGCGAGCCGGTGCAGCGCCGCGGCCGCCGCCGTGAGGCTCTCGGGGCGCAGCACCGCGTCGGCGGCCGCGGCGACGAAGGCCGCTCCGTCCGCGTCGGTCGGCAGGGCGGGACGGCGCGGGCCCGTCGTCGCGACGGCACGCGTACCGAAAGCGGCCGCGCGCGACGCCGCGCGGGCGGCGAGGTCGGAGGAGAGCGCT
Organism: Microbacterium sp. HMWF026; assembly: GCF_003061325.1. Taxonomy (NCBI): domain Bacteria; kingdom Bacillati; phylum Actinomycetota; class Actinomycetes; order Micrococcales; family Microbacteriaceae; genus Microbacterium; species Microbacterium sp. HMWF026. Next base: position 1,374 of record NZ_QAJB01000253.1, on the reverse strand, counting down.
GGACCGGTGGCGCGAGGGTCGTTCGGGCTCATGTGCGTCAGCCTAAACACCGCGCGCGCGGGGCCTCGGCGGCCCGCCGCGCAAGCCGAGATCGACTTGTCCCCCGAACGGGTGACATTTTCTGGACGCTGATCACCAATTCACAGAAACTTCTTCGCTTTTCGTCCGCCCCGTGTTTGTATGGCCGCGGGTACCCCGCCATTTATCCCCCCTGGATGGAAGGTCACTCCACGTGAACCGCATATCGAAGACGGTCGTCGGCGCTGCCGCTCTCGGCCTGTTCCTGACCACCGCTGCCAGTGCCCCCGCGCTGGCGCAGACCCCGGCCACGCCCGAGCGCGCCGCCGTCGACGGCGTCGACGCGCAGCTGCTCGAAGCGATGGCCGCCGACCTCGGCACCGACACCGCCGGAGCGCAGAACGTCCTGCGTTTCCAGGCCGATGCCGCCGCGACGACCGACGACGTCGAGGCCGTCGCCGGCGAGGCCTACGCCGGCACCTGGCTCGACGAGTCGACGCGAACGGTGTACGCCGCCGTGACGACCGACGCCGCCTCGGCCGCGGCGGTCGACGCCGGTGCCGTGCCGGTCGAGGTCGAGCACTCGCTCACCGATCTCGAGGCCATCGCCGCGCAGATCGAGGCCGGCCCCGTGCCCGACGTCATCCCCTCGTGGTGGATCGACGTCGAGGCCAACGACGTGGTCGTCGACGTCGTCGCCGGCGGCGACCAGATCGCCTCCGACTTCGTGGCCTCGCTCGGCGCCCCCGCCGGCGCCGTCCGTCTCGACACCGGTGCCGAGGCGCCCGAGACCTTCGCCACGATCCGCGGCGGCATGTCGTACATCATCAACAACCAGAGCCGCTGCTCGGTCGGCTTCGCGGTCCAGGGCGGCTTCGTCACCGCCGGCCACTGCGGCGTCACCGGCGACAGCACGACCTACGGCTCGTTCCGCGGCTCGTCCTTCCCCGGCAACGACTACGCCTGGGTCGCCACGCCCAACCACACCCCCGTCGGGCAGGTCATGGACTACGCCGGCGGCGCGGTGGCCGTGAAGGGGTCGACGCAGGCCGCGGTCGGGGCCACGGTGTGCCGCTCCGGATCGACGACCGGCTGGCACTGCGGTCAGATCCAGGGCTTCAACTCCACGGTGCGCTACGCCGAGGGCTCGGTCTCGGGACTGATCCGCACGAACGTCTGCGCCGAGCCCGGCGACTCCGGCGGCTCGCTGCTCGCCGGAAACCAGGCGCAGGGCGTGACCTCGGGCGGCTCCGGCGACTGCACCTCGGGTGGGACGACCTACTTCCAGCCCGTCAACGAGATCCTGCAGACCTACGGTCTGCGCCTGCTCACCAGCTGATCCCCTCCCCCGGGTAC
>NZ_QAJB01000252.1:0-18749 GCF_003061325.1 Microbacterium sp. HMWF026 | reverse complement strand
GCCCCGACACGCCGCTACGCCGGTCGTGCCGGACGGCGTGTCTGCCATGACTCCCGCCGTTGTGCACGGACGGGAACGGCGGCCAGGCCCAAGGACGAGCCCGGGCCCGGCACCCGGGCGTCAGCGGACGACGGTCCCGACCGCGCCCACCACGGCGTCGAGGGGCTGACCCGACGCGTCGCGCTTCGCGCCCGCCTCGGGCAGGGTGCGCACCGAACCGTCCGATCCCACGGCCCGCGGGTCGGTGCCGACCCAGGCGAGCGTCAGGGCGTCCTCTCCGCGCAGCAGACGCTGCGCGCGCACGCCGCCGGTCGCCCGCCCCTTAGCGGGGAACTCGGTGAAGGCCGAGACCTTGGCCGATCCGGCGTCGGTTCCGGGCAACGCCGCGGACGACCCCGCCACCGTGACCACCACCGCGTCGAAGGCCGAGGCCCCGACGACCGCGAACGCGATCACCCGCGCGCCGTCCGAGAGGCGGATGCCGGCCATGCCGCCCGCCGAGCGCCCCTGCGGCCGCACCGATGACGCGTCGAACCGCAGCAGTTGGGCGTCGCTCGCGACGAAGACGAGCTCCGCGTTGTCGCCGGCGGGGGCCGCGCCCACCACCCGGTCGCCGTCGCGCAGCGAGATGATCTCGATCTCGTCCTTGGCGCCCAGCTCGGTCGCGGCGACGCGCTTGACGACACCCTGCTCGGTACCGAGGGCGATCGTCGGCGCGTCGACCAGCGGGACGATCGCCACGACCTTCTCGCCCTTCGCGAGCGCAAGGTACTGCTCGACCTTGGTGCCCGCCGCCACCTGCACGGAGTTGGCCGGCACCGAGGGCAGGTCGACGGGCGAGAAGCGGACGAGCCGCCCGGCGGAGGTGACCGCGCCGATGTCGCCGCGCGTGGTGGTGTCGACGCTCGAGAGGATCGCGTCGTGCTTGGACCGGCGGGCGGGCGGGACGACCCCTCCGCCCGGCGCGTCGGCGATCAGTTCGACGCGCACCATGCGGCCGGTCGCCGACAGGTACACGCGGCACGGGGCGTCGGCGATCCGCAGATCGGCGGCGGCCGCCGCCTTGGCCGACCGCGGCTGCACCGGACCACCGTTCAGCAGCAGCGTGCGCCGGGGCGTGCCGTACGCCTCGGCAGCGGCATCCAGTTCTCGCGCCACCTGCTGGCGCAGGAGCGTCTCACTGCCGAGCAGCTCGACCAGCTGCGCGATCTCGGCGTTCAACTGGTCGCGCTCGGCCTCGAGCTCGATCCGCGAGAACTTCGTCAGCCGGCGCAGTCGCAGCTCGAGGATGTACTCGGCCTGAGGGTGCGAGAGATCGAACACCTCCTGCAGCTTGGTGCGCGCCTGCTCCCCGTCGTCCGAGGAGCGGATGACCTGGATGACCTCGTCGATGTCGAGGATCGCGATGAGCAGACCCTCGACGAGGTGCAGGCGCTCGCGCTTGCGGGCCAGGCGGTACTCGCTGCGTCGCGTGACCACGCGCAGGCGGTGGTCGACGTACACCCGCAGCATGTCGCGCAGACCGAGGGTCTGCGGCTGACCGTCGACGAGGGCGACGTTGTTGATACCGAACGAGTCCTCGAGCGGGGTGAGGCGGTACAGCTGCTCGAGGACGGCCTTGGCGTCGAAGCCGGTCTTGATGCCGATGACCAGGCGCAGGCCGTTGTTGCGGTCGGTCAGGTCGGTGACGTCGGCGATGCCGGTCAGCTTCTTGGCCTGGACGGCGTCCTTGATCTTCTCGATGACGCGCTCGGGCCCGACGAGGTAGGGCAGCTCGGTGATGACGATGCCGGTTCGACGCGGTCCGAGGGACTCGATCGACGCTTTCGCGCGGGTGCGGAACGTCCCGCGCCCGTTGGTGTAGGCGTCCTTGATGCCGTCGAGGCCGACGATGATGCCGCCCGAGGGCAGATCGGGGCCCGGGACGAACTCCATCAGTTCGTCGACGGTGGCATCCGGGTTCTGCAGCAGGTGCGTGGCCGCGGCGACCACCTCGATGAGGTTGTGCGGCGCCATGTTGGTCGCCATACCGACCGCGATGCCCGTCGCGCCGTTGACCAGGAGGTTCGGGAAGGCCGCCGGCAGCACCTCGGGCTGCTGGAACTGCCCGTCGTAGTTGGGGATGAAGTCGACGACGTCCTCGTCGAGGTTCTCGGTCAGGGCGAGCGCGGGCGGAGCCAGTCGCGCCTCGGTATAGCGGGGGGCGGCGGGACCGTCGTCGAGTGAGCCGAAGTTGCCGTGACCGTCGATCAGCGGCACGCGCAGCGAGAAGTACTGCGCGAGCCGGACGAGCGCGTCGTAGATGGGAGCGTCGCCGTGGGGGTGGAGCTTTCCCATCACCTCGCCGACGACGCGGGCGCTCTTGACGTGCCCGCGGTCGGGACGCAGGCCCATCTCGGCCATCTGGTACAGGATGCGCCGCTGCACGGGCTTGAGACCATCGCGCGCGTCCGGCAGGGCGCGGGAGTAGATCACGGAGTACGCGTACTCGAGGAAGGACCCCTGCATCTCCGTCGAGACATCGACGTCTTCGATGCGTTCGACGGTCGCGGGGGAGGAGGAACGGGAATCGGGCATGGGATGCGGCCTCGGGTCGGGCGGGCGTCCGCGAACGGACGGGGTCGGGAGCCGTGTGGAAGACTTGCTCCGATGTCACTCAGCCTACCGGCGGACCCGCCGCGCTCCCGGAGCCTCACCGACGTGATGGCGCAGACGATCGCCGCGGTGACGGGCCGATCGGACTGGTTCGCGCCCGCCGAGAGCGCGATCGTCTTCCTGGTCGACGGGCTCGGCGCGCACAATCTCGCGGCACGTCGGGGTCACGCCCGGTTCCTCGGCACGGTCGGCGGCCGCCGCGACGTCGCGCGCACGGTGTTCCCCTCGACGACGGCGGCAGCGCTCACGAGCCTGCTCACCGGCGCCGACCCCGGCACCCACGGCATCGCCGGGTACCGCGTCCGAGTCCCCGGCACCGACACCGCCCCGAACCAGTTGCACGGGTGGGAGACCGACGGCCTCGACCCGCACACGTGGCAGCGCCGGACGCCCCTCTTCGCCGCGCACGCGGCATCCGGGCGGGATGCCTTCGTCGTGTCGCGGCCCGGCTACACCGGCACCGGGTTCACCGAGGCGACCCTGCGCGGGGCGCGTTTCCACCCCTCGGACGACCTCGACGAGCGCGTGGCCCTCGCCGCCGACCTCGCCGCGCGCCACCCCGGCTCGATCACCTATCTGTACGCGCCCGAGCTCGACACGGCCGGTCACCGCGACGGCTGGGAGTCCGACCGCTGGACCGACGCGCTGGAGCGGGTGGATGCCGCCGCCCGCCGCCTCGCGGGGCTTCTGTCGGCGCGCACGGGCGTCATCGTCACGGCCGATCACGGAATGGTCGACGTGCCCGCGCACAAGCACGTGCTGCTCCGCGACGGCGACGCGCTGCTCGAGGACGTCACACTGCTCGGCGGTGAACCCCGCATGCTGCACGTGTACACGGCGGAGGGGCGGATGGATGCCGTGGCCCACCGCTGGGCCCAGAGCGAGGCCGCGCGCGCCTGGGTGCTGACGCGCGACGAGGCCGTCGCCGCCGGGCTCTTCGGCGACGTCGACGCCGAGGTCCTGCCGCGCATCGGCGACGTCGTGGTCGCCGCGCGCGGACGCTTCGCCTATTACGACGACCGTGAGCCCGACAAGCGCCCCCAGCGCATGGTCGGGCAGCACGGGTCGCTCACGGACGAGGAGCGCACCGTTCCGCTGCTGCGCTTGGGCGCCTTCGCCTGACGTGGGCCGGGCCGACGGCATCCCGTCGCCCCGACTCGGCGAGGCCGAGGGGCCTCAGCTCTCGTCGGACCGGGCCCCGAAGACGATCTCGTCCCACGACGGCATGGACGGCCGCCCCTTGGCGCGTCGCGCGGGGTCGGATGCCGGGCGCTCCGCCTCGGGCGCCGGTTCGGCGCGTTCCTCGGGACGGGCGGGCTCGGGACGGACGGGCTCGGGGGCCGGCTCGAACAGCGAGACCGGGGCGCTGGACGGGCGCGGCTCGGGCTCGGCCTCGACACCGGGCAGGGGCTCGCGCTGACCACGCCGACGACGCAGCGCCTCGAGCAGGTCGGCGGTCTCGGACGACGTCACCGGGGCATCCGGCGCGCGCTTGATCGCCGCCGCCTGGACGGCCGCGGCAACGGGTCCGGTCGCCTCGACGCCGGGCTCGTCGTCGATGTCGAGACGACGCGGGCCGAAGGCGCCGCTGTCGAAGCGGGAGTCGTCCTTCGGCACGCTGTCCAGCGCGCGCAGCCGCGGGATCAGTCCCTCGGGCAGCGAGCCCTGGCGGGAGAGCTGGATCGCGTCGGCGTTCTGGGGCGACAGCGTGCTGCGCCGGGGCTCGAAGCCCCACCGAGCATCGTGCTCGATCCCGTTGGCGGTGAACTCGAGCTTGACCATCCAGCCCGTGCTCTCCTTCCAGCTCGTCCACCGCTCGGCGGACGCGCCGGCCTCGGCGAGCTTGGCGCGCACGGCGGCGCCGAAGGTGATCGGAGCGTCGTGCTCAAGGGTGCCGCCCAGCAGCACGGGGACCGCCAGCGCCTGACCGACGACGTGCTCGCGCTCGGCGAGGACGGGCGGCTCGAAGCGCTGGACGTCTTCGACGCGCGCGTTCAGCAGCGTCGCCACCTCGCGGGCCGAGAGTCCGGCGCGGATGTGCGCCTGGATCTCGCGCGGGCTGGGACGCGGGGCGCGGTCGTCGTCTTCGCGGTCCCGACGGGCGCGTCGCGCTTCCGCGCGCAACACCTCGTCGAGCGGAAGGGCGAAGCGTTCGCCCGCCTGAGTCGCCACGACGAGGACGTCATCCTCGGTTCCGATGACTTTGAGCTGTTCCATGCGAAACACCCCTCCGATCTGCGGTCAGCGCCCATGCTGACATGCGCGCCGCCCGGTTGCGGGAATATCGCGGGCGCGCCGCGAGTTTCCGCTCTGGCTCGACACGCACGCGACCGCACGAGCATTTGCTTATCGCAGACGTGTCATGCAAACTATGCCCGCCCGATCGGGAACCCGACCGGCACAGCACCACGAAATCCGGAAGTAGAGACCTTCACGCATGGCAACCGATTACGACGCACCGCGCAAGACCGAGGACGACAGCGAGTCGATCGAGGCCCTCAAGGAGCGCGTGCCCGACAAGGCGTCGGGGTCGATCGACAACGAGGATGCCGACAACCCCTCGGGCTTCGAACTGCCCGGCGCCGACCTCTCCGACATCGAGCTCGATGTCGTCGTCCTGCCCGCCCAGGAGGACGAGTTCACCTGCATGAGCTGCTTCCTCGTGAAGCACCGCTCTCAGATCGCGGAAGAGAGCGGCCCCGGCTTCATCTGCCTGGAGTGCGCAGCCTGACCTGAGCGCGCTGGATCGCCGCGATGAGGCGATCCGGCGTGCGGGTGGACACCACCCAGTACGGGGTCGGGTCGTCGGGGTCGGTCACGGGAACCGTGACGATGCCGTCGATCCCGCCCCGGATGACATGCCAGGCCCGGTGGTCGAGACCACTCCCACGGGCCGTGCGGGCCTCTTCGGCGACGACCCCCGAGGGGACGCCCAGCAGATCCACGGGGATGTGCGCCCGCCCGGCGCGCAGTTCTCCGTCGCTCACCTCGACCACCGGCGCCAGCGCGAGCAGCGCGGCAACGATGCCCACCGACACGATCAGCCCGATGAACAGGGCCAGGGTCGTGTCGAGGGGCGAGAAGACGACGGCGGCCATCGGGCCGCACACGGCGGCGGCGACCAGCGCCCACAGCGACGGGCTGAGACGCTCGCGGTACTCGACTGCGGTGCGGATGCCGCACCCCCTCTTCTGCATTACCCTCGTGGGGTGACCGAAACGGTGGACGTCCTCATTGTCGCATCCGAGCCCCCGGTCTTCGCCCACCCCGGCGACGCCGGAGCCGACCTGACCTCCGCCGAAGCGCTGCGGCTCGAACCCGGCCGCCGCGCCCTGGTCTCGACGGGGGTGCGCATCGCACTGCCAGAGGGGTACGCGGCCTTCGTGGTCCCGCGCAGCGGCCTGGCCGCCAAGCACGGCATCACCATCGTCAACTCCCCGGGGACCATCGACGCCGGCTACCGCGGCGAGATCAAGGTGGCCCTGCTCAACACCGACCTCGACGAGGCATACGACATCGCGGTCGGAGACCGCATCGCCCAGCTCATCGTGATGCCCGTCCCGCCCGTGCGCTTCGTCCCCGTCGACGACCTTCCCGACAGCGTGCGCGGCGACGGCGGCTTCGGATCGAGCGGATACCAGACCCTGCAAGGGAGCACCCGATGACCGACGACGCGTCGCAGACCACACCCGAGGACGAGCAGACCGCCCTCGAACCCACACCCCCCGCCAAAAGCGCTCCGGCCGATCGCGACAGCGCCGGCCCGTTCGACGAGGCCGAGGCCAACCCGGTGCGCCCCTACATCGACCTCGGCGGCATCAAGATCCTGCCGCGCGAGGGGCTGAACCTGCGCCTTGAGGTCGAGGAGCAGACCAAGCGCATCGTCGCCGTCGGTCTGGACTACGCCGAGTCGACCCTGCAGGTGCAGCCGTTCGCGGCGCCGCGCTCGAGCGGCCTGTGGGAAGAGACGCGCGAGCAGATCCGCCAGCAGGTCAAGCAGCAGGGCGGCCGCGTCGAGGAGCGCGAGGGCCCCCTGGGGCCGGAGCTCCTGGCCGAGGTTCCCGTAGCGGGTGCAGACGGCGCCGGAAAGCGTCTCGCGCGCTTCGTCGGCGTCGACGGCCCCCGGTGGTTCCTGCGCGGCGTCGTGGGGGGCGCTGCCACGAGCGACATCGAGGCGGCGGCCGCCGTCGAGGACCTCTTCCGCTCGATCGTCGTCGTCCGCGGAACGTCGCCGATGCCGCCGCGCGACCTGATCCCTCTCCGGATGCCGTCGACCCCCGGCACGGCATGAGCGAGGACTCCGCCCGCCCCGCGCGCGACGGGGACCGCGTGCCGCTCGAACCGCCGTCCGCGGCCGACACCCTCGGCGCCGCCCTCGGCGGTGCCGCCCGGCGCGCGGGCCTCGACCCCGCGGCGCACGCGACGACCGGCGCCGCGGTGTGGTCGGCGATGGGCGGGTGGCGCGGCATCCTCGAATCCGTCCTGCCGTCACTGGCCTTCGTGGTGCTGTACACCGTCACGATCGACCCCGAGACACGGCAGGGCAACCTGTGGGTGAGCCTGGGCGTCTCGGTCGGCCTGGCGGTCGTCTTCACCCTCGCGCGCCTGATCGCCAAGTCGCCCCCGAGCGCCGCGATCGGCGGCTTGCTCGCGACGGCCGGCGCCGCCGCCCTCGCGCTGCTGACCGGCCGCGGGCAGGACAACTTCGTGCTGGGCTTCTTCACGAACGGCGCCTACGGCACGGCGTTCCTGGTGAGCGCGCTCGTCGGCTGGCCGCTCATCGGCCTGGCCGCCGGATACCTGATGGGGGAGGGCACGCGCTGGCGGGCCGACCGGCGCAAGAAGCGCGCCTACACGTGGCTCTCGGTCGCGTGGGCCGCGTTGTTCGCCGCGCGGCTGATCGTGCAGCTGCCGCTGTACTTCGCGGGTGACGTCACGGCGCTCGGCACGCTGAAGATCGTGATGGGGCTGCCCCTGTTCGCGCCGATGCTCGCCGTGACGTGGCTCGTCGTGCGATCTCTCTCACCTCGCCGAGAGTCCTGATATTATCTTGACATCAAGATAAATCCGTCTCCCCGGAATGGTTAGGTCGGCCTTGCTGGTGCCGATCGCACGGCCCGGGGAAGATGGGAAATGCGGGCTGACGCCTGCGCATTCGCCGACGAAGGAGACGATCGTGTCCACGGTTGACAGCTTCGGTGCCAAGAGCACCCTGACGGTCGGCAGCACCGACTACGAGATCTTCCGGATCGACACGGTCGCCGGTTACGAGAAGCTCCCCTTCAGCTTGAAGGTGCTGCTCGAGAACCTCCTGCGCACGGAGGACGGCGCCAACGTCACCAAGGAGCAGATCCAGGCTCTCGGCTCGTGGGTCCCCACGGCCGACCCCGACACCGAGATCCAGTTCACGCCGGCGCGCGTGGTCATGCAGGACTTCACCGGTGTGCCCTGCATCGTCGACCTCGCCACCATGCGCGAGGCCGTCACCGCCCTCGGCGGCGACCCTAACAAGATCAACCCGCTCTCGCCCGCCGAGATGGTCATCGACCACTCGGTCATCGCCGACCTGTTCGGCAGCGAGAACGCCCTCGAGCGCAATGTCGAGATCGAGTACGAGCGCAACGGCGAGCGGTACCAGTTCCTGCGCTGGGGCCAGACGGCCTTCGACGACTTCAAGGTCGTGCCCCCGGGAACGGGCATCGTGCACCAGGTCAACATCGAGCACCTCGCCAAGGTCGTCTACGACCGCTCGGTCGACGGCGTCCTGCGCGCCTACCCCGACACCTGCGTCGGCACCGACTCGCACACCACGATGGTCAACGGCCTGGGTGTTCTGGGCTGGGGCGTCGGCGGCATCGAGGCCGAGGCCGCGATGCTCGGTCAGCCCGTGTCGATGCTGATCCCGCGCGTGGTCGGCTTCAAGCTCAGCGGCGAGATCCCCGCCGGCGTGACCGCGACCGACGTCGTCCTCACCATCACCGACATGCTGCGCCAGCACGGCGTGGTCGGCAAGTTCGTCGAGTTCTACGGCGAGGGCGTCGCCTCGGTGCCGCTGGCCAACCGCGCCACCATCGGCAACATGAGCCCCGAGTTCGGCTCGACGGCCGCGATGTTCCCCATCGACGACGTCACGCTCGACTACCTGCGCCTGACCGGTCGCGACGAGCAGACCGTCGCCCTCGTCGAGGCCTACGCCAAGGAGCAGAAGCTCTGGCACGACCCGGCTCGCGAGCTCGTCTTCAGCGAGTACATGGAGCTCGACCTCTCGACGGTCGTCCCCTCGATCGCCGGCCCGAAGCGCCCGCAGGACCGCATCCTGCTCTCCGAGGCCAAGTCGCAGTTCGAGAAGGACATCCTCAACTACGCGGCCGTGTCGACCACCGACTCGGTCGTCGACCTCGAGGTCGACGGCACCTTCCCGGCATCCGACCCCGGCGCCGTCCCCGGCGAAGAGAGCGAAGACGTCACCGAGAGCGACGTCCTCATCTCGTCCGGCCACCCGGTCAACGCCTCCAAGCCTGTCAAGGTCACCACGCCCGACGGGCAGTCGTACCTGCTCGACAACGGTGCGGTCACCCTCGCGGCCATCACCTCGTGCACGAACACCTCGAACCCCTCGGTCATGATCGCGGCGGGCCTGCTCGCCAAGAACGCCGTCGACAAGGGCCTCAAGCGCAAGCCGTGGGTCAAGACGACGCTCGGACCCGGCTCGAAGGTCGTCACGGACTACTACGAGAAGTCCGGTCTCGACAAGGCGCTCGAGGGCCTCGACTTCTACACCGTCGGCTACGGCTGCACGATCTGCATCGGCAACTCCGGCCCCCTCATCGAGGAGGTCTCCGAGGCGATCAACGAGAACGACCTGGCCGTGTCAGCCGTCCTCTCGGGCAACCGCAACTTCGAGGGTCGCATCAGCCCCGACGTCAAGATGAACTACCTGGCATCCCCGCCCCTGGTGGTCGCCTACGCGCTGGCCGGTTCGATGAACTTCGACTTCGAGACCGACGCCCTGGGCAAGGACCAGAACGGCGACGACGTCTTCCTCAAGGACATCTGGCCGGCCCCCGACCAGGTGCAGACGATCATCGACGCGTCGATCTCGCGCGAGCAGTTCATCCAGCAGTACGCCACCGTCTTCGAGGGCGACGAGCGCTGGAAGAACCTGCCCACGCCGACCGGCCCCGTCTTCGACTGGGATGCCGACTCCACCTACGTGCGCAAGGCGCCCTACTTCGACGGCATGTCGATGGAGCCCTCGCCGGTCACCGACATCACCGGTGCGCGCGTCATGGCGACGCTCGGCGACTCGGTGACCACCGACCACATCAGCCCGGCCGGCAACATCAAGGCGGGTACCCCCGCTGCGCAGTACCTGACCGAGCACGGCGTCGCGCAGAAGGACTTCAACTCGTACGGCTCGCGCCGTGGCAACCACGAGGTGATGATCCGCGGCACCTTCGCGAACATCCGTCTGAAGAACGAGCTCACCGCTGCGGTCAACGACGGCACGGTCGTCGAGGGCGGCTACACCCGCGACTTCACCCAGGAGGGCGGCCCGCAGTCGTACATCTTCGACGCGAGCCAGAACTATCAGGCGCAGGGCACCCCGCTGGTGATCTTCGGCGGCAAGGAGTACGGCTCGGGCTCGTCGCGCGACTGGGCGGCCAAGGGCACCAACCTGCTGGGCGTCAAGGCGGTCATCACCGAGAGCTTCGAGCGCATCCACCGCTCGAACCTCATCGGCATGGGTGTCGTGCCGCTGCAGTTCCCGGCCGGCGAGAGCTGGAAGTCCCTGGGCCTCGACGGCACCGAGATCGTCTCGATCGAGGGTCTCGAGCAGCTGAACGAGGGCGTCACGCCCAAGACGGTGAAGGTCACGGCCGAGCCGAGCGACTTCTCGCCCGCGGGTAAGCAGACCGTCACGTTCGACGCCGTGGTCCGCATCGACACCCCCGGTGAAGCCGACTACTACCGCAACGGCGGCATCCTGCAGTACGTGCTGCGTTCGCTAGTCTGATCCCGCTGCCCGATGTGCCCCGGAAGCCCTGCGCTTCCGGGGCACATCGGCGTTACGGCGACCGCTCGCGCCGGCTGTACACCCCGCCGCACGCGCACGGGACGGCGCTGAACGCAAGCCGTTGCCGGGCCCCTCAGGCCCCCGGAGACTAGAATCGACCCGTACGCGCGACACCGCGCGCACCCCACGAGAGGAGTCGCATGGCTCTCCTGCCCGGCATCCGCGGACCCCGCGATCTCGATGCCCTCACGCCCGACGAATTGCGTCAACTGGCCACCGAGGTCCGGTCGTTCCTCGTCGAGAACGTCGCCCGCACGGGCGGCCACCTCGGTCCCAACCTCGGCGTCGTCGAGCTGACGATCGCCCTGCACCGGGTGTTCGACTCGCCCGCCGACCCCATCATCTTCGACACCGGTCACCAGTCCTACGTGCACAAGATGCTCACCGGCCGCCAGGACTTCTCGAAGCTGCGCTCGCGCGGCGGTCTGGCGGGCTACCCGCAGCGGTCCGAGAGCGAGCACGACGTGGTCGAGTCCTCGCACGCCTCCAGCTCGCTGAGCTGGGCGGACGGCATCTCGCGCGCCTTCAGCCGGACCGGGCGCCGTGATCGTCACGTCGTCGCCGTCGTCGGCGACGGCGCGCTCACCGGCGGCATGACGTGGGAGGCGCTGAACAACATCAGCGACGACAACGACCGCAACCTGGTCATCGTCGTCAACGACAACGGTCGTTCCTACGCTCCGACCATCGGCGGCATGGCGCGCTACCTCAACCGAGTTCGCACGAACGAGGCGTACCGCACGCTGCACCGCGGCTCCGACACCCTCTTCCGCCGCCTCGGCCCCGCCGCGCGTGCGGTGTACCGCGGCGTCCGCGGCGGCACCCACGGCTTCCTCTCGCGGTTCACGAACAACGAGGCGCTCTACAGCAACCTCGACATCAAGTACCTCGGCCCCATCGACGGTCACGACTTCGAATCGCTCATCGAGACGCTCGAGCTCGCCAAGTCCTACGGGGCACCGGTCATCGTGCACGCCATCACCGACAAGGGCAGCGGCTACGCCCCGGCGATGAGCGACGAGGCCGATCAGTTCCACGCCGTCGGCAAGATCGACCCGATCACGGGCGAGGCGCTCGGCTCGGGCGGCGGTCCCCAGTGGACCGACGTGTTCGCCGACGAGCTCGTGGCGGTCGGATCCGAGCGCGACGACATCATCGCGATGACCGCGGCGATGCTGCGCCCCACCGGCCTGCAGAAGTTCTCGGAGCGCTTCCCCGAGCGCGTGTACGACGTCGGCATCGCCGAGCAGCACGCGGTGACCTCGGCCGCGGGACTCGCCTTCGGCGGGTTGCACCCGGTCGTCGCGATCTACGCGACGTTCATGAATCGCGCCTTCGACCAGGTCATGATGGACGTCGGCCTGCACAAGGCCGGTGTCACCTTCGTCCTCGACCGCGCGGGGGTCACGGGGCCCGACGGTCCCAGCCACCACGGCATCTGGGATCTCGCGATGCTGCAGCTCGTCCCCGGCATCCGCATCGCCGCGCCGCGCGACGCCGCGCGTCTGCGCGAGGTGTTCCGCGAGGCGACGGCGATCGAGGACGCACCCACGGTCGTCCGCTACCCCAAGGGCAAGGTCAACGACGACGTCGAGGCGATCGAGCGCCTCGACGACGGAGTCGATGTCCTGGCGCGCGGGGCGGGCGAAGACGTCCTGCTGGTCGGCATCGGACCGATGGTGCACCTCGCCATGGAGGTCGCCGAGCGTCTCGAGGCCCAGGGCATCGGCGCGACGGTCATCGATCCGCGCTGGGCGATCCCCGTGCAGCCGTCGATCGTCGACCTCGCCCGCGAGCACCGTCTGGTGATCACGATCGAGGACGGCATCCGCGTCGGCGGCGTCGGCACGCGCGTGCGACAGGTCCTGCGCGAAGCGGGGGTCGACACGGCCGTCGACGAGCTCGGCATCCCGGACGAATTCATCGACCACGCCTCGCGGGAGCAGATCCTCGAGGATGCCGGTCTCACGGCCTCCAAGATCGCCCAGGACGTGGTGGCGCAGGTGCTCGGCACGCGCATCCCCATGGCCCGGCAGACCCCGACGGGCTCGATCCCCACGATCGCCGAGTGGGAGCAGACGCGCCCGTAAGCGCCGATTCGACGCGGAACAGGCCGGGATGCCCGCATCCCGGCCTGTTCTTCGCGTGCGGGCGGTTCCCCTCTGTCACGAGGACCGGAACTGTCACGAGGACAGGAGAGAGCACCCAGAACAGGAAGAGATCGCCGTAGACGCCCTGTTCTCATCACGCCGCCTGTTCCGGCGGCGACGACCGCCGCGAGCGAACGCCGACGGCGCCGCCCCGTGGGGACGACGCCGTCGTGAGAAGGACCGTCAGGCCCCGATGCCGCGGATCGGTGGGTGGTGGAACGTGTCGCCGAAGGCGCGCTCCGACGCCCCCTCGCGGTCGAGGTAGGGCGAGGCCCCTCCGTCGATGAACGGCCAGCCGGCGCCGAGGATGAGGCACAGGTCGATGTCCTGCACCTCGGGCACGACGCCCTCGTCCAGCATGATCCTGATCTCCTGCGCGAGGCCGTCCTGCACGCGGGCGAGGATCGTCTCGGGCGCGACCGGCGTCTTGCCGGTGACGAGCACCTTCTGAGCGGCCTTGGTCCAGCCGGTCACGCGGCCGCCCTTGTCCTTCTCGACGACCTCGGGCAGGGCCGCGAGCTCGTGGAAGTTCTCGGACGAGAAGAACCGATCCGGGAAGGCATGCGCCATCGTGTCCTGCACGTGTGCGGCGACCTTCCAGCCGACGAGGTCGATGAGCTGGAACGGCCCCATCGGCAGTCCGAGCGGCGCGAACGCCTTCTCGACGACCGCGATCGGCGTGCCCTCGTAGACCGCGCGTGCCGCCTCGCCCATGACCTTCGCGAGCAGGCGGTTCACCACGAAGCCGGGCGCGTCGGCGGTCAGCACCGCGTTCTTGCCGAGGCCCTTGGCCACCACGAACGCCGTCGAGAGCGCCGCGTCGGACGTGGCATCCGTCTTCACGACCTCGATGAGCGGCATGACGGCGACCGGGTTGAAGAAGTGGAAGCCCACCAGGCGCTCGGGGTTCTGCAGCACCGATCCGATCTCGGCGACCGAGAGCGACGAGGTGTTGGTCGCGAGGATCGCGTCGTCGGCGACGATCTTCTCGATCGCCGAGAAGACCTCTTGCTTGACGCCGACCTCTTCGAACACGGCCTCGATGACGAAGTCGCAGTCGGCGAACTCGGTGCGGTCGGTCGTTCCGTGCACCAGGGCGCGCAGCTGGTTCGCGGTGTCGCCGTCCAGGCGGCCCTTGGCCTCGAGCTTGCCGATCTCTTCGCGAATGGATGCCACGCCCTTGTCGACGCGGTCCTGATCGAGGTCGGTGATGATCACGGGCACCCGGAGCTTGCGCACGAACAGCAGCGCGAACTGCGAGGCCATGAGGCCCGCGCCGATGACGCCGACCTTGGTGACCTTCTTCGCGAGCGCCTTGTCGGGGGCCCCGACCGGACGCTTGGCGCGCTTCTGCACCAGATCGAAGGCGTACATGGATGCCGCGAACTGGTCGCCCGTGATCAGATCGGCCAGCGCCTCGTCCTCGCGCGCGAAGCCCTCGGCCTTCGTGCCGCTCTTCGCCTTGTCGAGCAGGTCGAGGGCGACGTAGGGGGAGCGGGGGACGGTGCCGATCTTCGACTCGAGCATCGAGCGGGCGACCTTGATCGCGATCGGCCACTTGGTCAGGCGCTCGAGCTTGCCGGGCTCGTTCTTGCGCTCGACCTTCACGCGACCGGTGAGCACGCCGTCGGCCCAGCGCAGCGAGTCCTCGAGGTAGCTGGCCGCCGGGAAGATGGCATCCATGATCCCGAGGTCGAATGCCTGCTGGGGCTTGAGCATGCGGTTCTGCTTGAGCGGGTTCGAGACGACGACCTCGAGCGCGTTCTCGATGCCGATGAGGTTCGGCAGCAGGTAGGCGCCGCCCCAACCGGGGATGATGCCCAGGAACACCTCGGGCAGCGCGACGGCCGCGGCCGAGGCGTCCACCGTGCGGTACGTCGAGTTGAGCGCGATCTCGAGGCCGCCGCCCAGCGCGAGGCCGTTCACGAACGCGAACGAGGGCACGCCCAGCTCGGAGAGCGAGCCGAACACCTGGTGGCCGCGCTGCGCGACGAGGCGGGCGACCTCTCGCGACGGCAGCTTCGCGATGTCGGACAGGTCGGCACCGGCAGCCAGGATGTACTGCTTGCCGGTGATCGCCACGGCGTGGATCTCGCCCGCCGCCGCGCGGCCCTTCAGCGTCGCGAGCGTCTCGCCGAGCTCGGCGAGCGTCGCCGGGCCCAGCGTGTTCGGACGCGTGTGATCACGGCCGTTGTCGAGCGTGATGAGCGCCAGCACGTTACCCGACGGCAGACGCACGTCGCGGACGGGGGAGTGGGTCACCACCTCGTCGCCGGTGAGGGCGTCGAGCGGGCTGAAGTCGATGGATGCGTAGTCGGTCACTTGCGCTTCTTCTTTCCGTCGAAGAACGGGTTCTCCCAGATGACCGAGCCGCCCTGGCCCAGGCCCACGCACATCGCGGTGAGCCCGTAGCGCACGTCGGGCCGCTCGGCGAACTGCGCCGCCAGCTGGATCATGAGACGGACACCGGATGCCGCGAGCGGGTGTCCCAGGGCGATGGCCCCGCCCCACGGGTTCACGCGCGGATCGTCGTCGGCGATGCCGAAGTGGTCCAGCAGCGAGATGACCTGGATCGCGAAGGCCTCGTTCAGTTCGAACAGGCCGATGTCGTCGATCGTCAGCCCGGCCTTCTTCAGCGCCTTCTCGGTCGAGGGGATCGGACCGATGCCCATGATCTCGGGCTCGACACCGGCGAAAGCGAACGACACCATGCGCATCTTGGGCGCGAGACCGAACTCCTTCACCGCGTCCGACCCGGCGAGCAGGCTGATGGTCGCACCATCGGTGAGGGGCGACGAGGTGCCCGCCGTGACGCGACCGTGGGGGCGGAACGGCGTCTTGAGCGTCGCGAGGCCCTCGAGGGTCGTCTCGGGGCGGCGTCCCTCGTCCTCGGTGGCGAGGCCCCAGGCGCCGTCGGCGTCCTTGACGGCCACCGGCACCAGGTCGGGCTGAATCTTGCCGGCCTCGTAGGCGGCCTGCACCTTGTGCTGGCTGGCCACGCCGAAGCGATCAGCGCGCTCCTTGGTGAGGTGCGGGAATCGGTCATGGATGCGCTCGGCCGTCACACCCATGTTGAGGGCGCCCGGGTCGACCAGACGCTCGGCGACGAAACGGGGGTTCGGGTCGACGTTGCCGCCGATGGGGTGTCGCCCCATGTGCTCGACGCCGCCGGCGAGGGCGAGGTCGTACATGCCGACGCCGATCGACGCGCCCATGGTCGTGACGCTCGTCATGGCGCCGGCGCACATGCGCTCGACCGCCAGGCCGGGCACGGTCATCGGCAGACCCGCGAGGATCGCCGCCGTCCGCCCCAGGGTCAGTCCCTGGTCACCGGTCTGCGAGGTCGCGGCGATGGCCACGTCGTCGATCCGGTCCTTCGGCACGTCGCCGTTGCGCTCCATCAACCCGATGATCGCCTTGACGACCAGGTCGTCGGCGCGGGTGTTCCAGTACATGCCCTTCTCGCCGGCGCGCCCGAAAGGGGTGCGTACTCCGTCGACGAAGAAGACGTCCGTCATCTCGGCCACTCTGCCTCCATAGTTTGGGATGCCCCCAGCCTAGGAAGACCGCCGCGGCAGACGGAATCGCTTGTTCGAACCTACGAATCCGATCCGGAGGCGTCGTCGACCTCGTTGAGGGAAGCTACAAAACTATCCGCGATCACCTGTGCGGTCTGGTCAATCTGCCAGGGGCGAGCCCCGAGCTCGGCCAGGGCGGAACCGATCGACGCCGTCGTCACCTCGGCCGGCGGCGCCCATGCCACCCGACGCAGGGTCTCAGGGGTCAGCAGGTTCTCGGTCGGCATCCGCAGTTCTTCGGCGCGCGCCTCGACGGCCGGCCGCGCGGCCTTGAGACGGCGGTCGGCGTCGGGGTTGCGGTCCGCCCATGCGCGGGGAGGAGGCAGCGTGTCGCTGGGCACCCGGTCGGCCGGCAGGTCCGTGGTCTCGCGGCCGGCGACGATGGCGTTCCACCATCGATCGAGCTGCGTGCGGCTCGCCCTCCCGTTGAACTCCTTGACCCCGGCCAGGGCCTGCTTGCTCGCCGGGTCGGCCAGCACCGCGGCCACCAGCGCGCGATCGGGCACCAGGCGGCCGGGAGCGACGTCCTGCTCACGGGCGTAGTCCTCGCGGGCCTGCCAGAGCGAGCGCGCCACGGCCAGGGCACGGCGACCGCGCACGGTGTGCAGCCCGCTCAGCCGACGCCACGGGTCGTCGCGGGCGGGCTTGGGCTGGCGCTCCAGCACCGACTGGAATTCTTGACGCGCGAACTCGGTCTTGCCCTGCTCGTCGAGCTCGGCCACCAGGACGTCGCGGACGTCGACGAGGTGCTCGACGTCAAGGGCCGCGTACTCGAGCCACGACGCCGGCAGGGGCCGCGTCGACCAGTCGGCGGCGGAGTGCGCCTTGGCGAGGGTGATGCCGAGCGTCTGCTCGACCACCGCTCCCAGGCCGACGCGTTCATGCCCCAGGAGGCGCGAGCCCAGCTCGGTGTCGAAGATGCGCGGGGGCTCCAGGCCGCGCTCGCGCAGCGACGGCAGGTCCTGGCTCGCGGCGTGGAACACCCACTCGATGTCGCCGATCGCCTCCTGCAGCGGCACGAAGTCCTCGATGGTCGACGGGTCGAAGAGGAATACCCCGGCATCCCGACGGAACACCTGGATGAGGTACGCGCGCTGCGAGTAGCGGAAACCCGACGCCCGCTCGACGTCGACCGCGACGGGACCGCTCCCGGCGGCCAGGGTCTCGCAGGCGGCGCGGAATTCCGCGGCATCCTCGATGACGATGTACTCAACCACGCGTGGGCCTCCGGGCTCCGAACACAGCGACGCCCTCCGACCCCGGGGGGAGGCCGGCGAGCATGCAGACGAGTTCCGCCCACGCCTCGAGGTGCGGGCGGAAGGGACCGCGCGGCGACCATGACGCGCGAAGTTCGATCTGCGACCCCTCGCCCTGCGCCGCGAGGGCGCCGAAACCGGTCGACAGGGTCTTGGTGGCGGTGCCGGACTCGGAGTGACGGTCGGCGCCGCGGGAGTCGAGGGCGTCGATGAGCCACGACCACGCCACCTCGGCCAGCAACGGATCGACGCCGATCTCGGGCTCGAGCGGTGCCTGCGCAAAGCAGACGATGCGCCACGCCCCACCCCAGGGTTCAGGCTCCTCGGGGTCGTGCAGCAGGATGAAGCGGCCCGTGCCGAAGGGCGAGTCCGTCGCGTGCTCCTCGGGCCGGACGTCACCGGCCAGGGCGAGCGAGAACGGTGCCAGGCCGGCGGGCGACGGGATCTCGCGGACCACCAGATCCTCGCGGAACGTCGTGGCGCGCACCTCCTCGGCGGCACGCGCGAACGGTCCGACGGCCTCCGCCGGGCGATGGTCACTCACGGCCACAGACTAGAGTGAGGCCTCGATGAACGCTCCCAGGCGCGCCGCGGGCGCTCGCGCAACGCGACGTCGCGCGAGCGGCATCCGCGTCGCCCTCTCCACCCTCGGCTTCGCTCTCGCCGCCTCGGCCGGGGCCTTGGGCGCGGTGTCCTACCGCGTCGCCCGCACGGTGGTGCGTCCCGCCGGACGGGTGCCGGACGTGCGGATCGTCCGCGTGGACGCCGCGGCCCAGACGATCACGCTCGCGCGCACCGCCGACACCGAGCTCCCCGGGCGCTACGGCCTGTTCACGGTGGGATCGGCGTCGTACCTGCGCCTGGGCGCGGTCGTGGCCCAAGACGACGCGACGGTCACGCGCAAGCTCCTCACCCACGTGCCCACCGACGGCGACCTGGCCGCCGAGGCCGCCTTCAGCGGCTGGTACTACGACGCCCCCGAGCAGCTGCACCTGCCGTTCCGCGACGTCGACATCGACACCGGCGTGGGCGC
>NZ_QAJB01000251.1:0-7703 GCF_003061325.1 Microbacterium sp. HMWF026 | reverse complement strand
GAAGAAGACCGCGCGCGACGCGGCGCCCACCACCGCCGTCGAGCTGCCCGGTGCCGACACCCCCAAGCCCACGCCCCCCGCCGTGCGCGCCGACGAAGGGGACCACCCGTGAGCGAGCCGATCAGCTTCTACGACCAGGTGGGCGGCATGGACACGTTCCGCCGCCTGGTGGACGCGTTCTACCGCGGCGTCGCCGCGGACGAGGTGCTCAAGCCCATGTACCCCGAAGAGGACCTGGGTCCCGCCGCCGAGCGCCTGACGCTCTTCCTCGCGCAGTACTGGGGCGGGCCGACCACCTACGGCGAGACCCGCGGTCACCCGCGGCTGCGCATGCGGCACATGCCGTTCCACGTCGATCCCGACGCCCGCGACCGGTGGCTCGCGCACATGCGCGCCGCCGTCGACGAGATCGCGCTTCCTCCGGCCTTCGAAGCGCCCCTGTGGGACTATCTCGAGCGCGCGGCGCACGCGATGGTCAACACGTTCCAGCCCCGCGGGATCGGCCCCCAGCAGGACGGCCGACCCGACACAGGTCTTCCGGTCCGCGCGGCGGACTAGCCGCGGGCGGGCGGTGCTCCCGCCCACCCGCGACGGGGGTCAGCGTCCCAGGAAGTCGCCGAAGCCCGGGATGTCGAGGTTCGACAGCTGCTCGCCGAACCCGCTCACCTGTTCGCCGACGCCCGACACGGCGTCCTGTGCTCCCCCGGCCCACTCGCCCGCGGCGCCCAGGTCGACACCGGATGCCATGGCGTCCAGATCGACGCCCTCGGCGAGACCCGCGAAGTCCACGCCCATCTGCCCGGCCTGCGCCAGCAGCGGTGCCGCGACGGCGCTGACGACCGCACCGCCGGCCACCGCGGCCAGCAGCCCGCCCGCACCGACGACGCCGGCGCCGATCAGCCCGGTCCTCCCGGCGCGCGCGAACAGCTGCGACAGGCGCCCCGGCCGCGTGGCCTCGGCACGCGCCGCGGTGCGGGCGAGGTCGTCGGGTGCGTCCGAGCGCGGGCGCTCGTGCGCCGAGAACTCGGCATCCATCCGCTCCTTGACGTGCGCGCGCTGCGCGGGGGTGAGCCGGGCGAAGGCCTCGCGGTGCATCTGCTCGATGCGGTCGGGGTCGGCCGTGCGCAGCAGGTAGTCGTAGCGGGCGATCGCGGCGCGGTCCTCGGCGGACACGGCCGTCCGGCCGGAGGCGGGCGGGGCGTAGCGGCCTGGCACCGCGGGACGCGAGTGCGCCGGGGGTGCGTCGTTGCGACGGTCCCCGGTCACCGCGTCAGCGGCGGAGCGGACGACGTCGCGCCAGTCGCGACCGCCCTGCGACGGGTTCGCACGCTGCGACGACGAGGCCTTGTCGACGGCCTTCGAGGCGAGGGAGATGAGACGGGACAGGTTGACCATGACGAGACCTCTCGACGGGCGGCGCACGGCCGCGACGTCAAGGTCTCCTCCGCCCCGCGGGACCGGCGCACCCGGAGCCCAACCGTGGACTCGTACTGACGGATGCGTCGCGTCGGGAGTACTCCCCTTGCTGCCTCCATCGTACGAAGGCCACCTGTGCGCGTGCTGTACTAGCTGCCGGTCGCGCGCACGGCGGTGAGCCCGGAGCGCACCGGCCCGCGCACCAGCACGTGACCGCGGGCCAGGCTCACCCGGGTCCACGAGCCGCTGCGGCGCACCGGCGCCTCTTCGGACCCGGCGATGAAGCCCAGGGCGAAAGCGGCGAAGGCGGTGCCCAGCGGCAGGCCGCCGAGGGCGTCGTCGGGCTGACCCCACACCTGCGCGCGGATCACCCGCACGACGTCCTCGCCCGCGTCGGCCGGAAGGGCGTCGGCCACGGCCGCTACCCCGTACTGGGCCCGGGATGCCAGGACCGAGGCGTCGATGGCATCCGTCTGCTCCCATCCGCTGCGCGGGGGCGAGATCCCCGCCCACGCCGGAAGCGACGCGGTGTCGGGAAGGACCACCGCCGTGGCGTCGTCCGGAGCGGGGAGGAGGGATGCCGCGTCAACGACCAGGTCGCACTCGAGCTCGGGGTCGATCGCCGACACCCTCAGACCCAGCACCGTGGGGGTCGCGTCGAGCAGCCCCTTGGGAGCGAGCGGAGCGGCGGTCGACACCAGCACGCCGCCGTCGGCCCGCAGGCGGACGGTACCGTCACCGAGCCGGATGGCGCGGGAGGCGAAGGTGAGCAGGTCGGCTGCCGCCTGCGGGTCGGGGAACAACAGGCGCGCGGACACCCGCCCTAAACTATCAAGCGGTGCGCGTTCGTCGTGCCGGAACGGGAGTCCGCATGTCCGACGCCGTCGATCCCGTGACCTCGCTGCTCGCGGTCCTCGACCTGCGCGATGCCGGCGCGCGGACCACCGAGGACATCTTCACGGGTGTGTCGCAGCCGATGCCGTTCGGCCGGGTGTACGGCGGCCAGGTGCTCGCGCAGTCGATCGTCGCGGCCTCGCGCACGCTCCCGCCCGAGCGCACGGTGCACTCGATGCACGGGTACTTTCTGCGGCCGGGCGACCCCGCCGACGGGATCACCTTCTCGGTCGACCGCATCCACGACGGTCGGTCCTTCTCGACGCGGCGCACGCAGGCCTTCCAGGGCGGCGTGCCGATCTTCTCGATGATCGCGTCGTTCCAGGACGAGGACCCGGGGTTCGAGCATGCCGAGCCGATGCCCGAGGGCATCCCTCAGCCCGAGGAGCTGACGCCGTTCGACCCCGAGGGCCTGCATCCCCTCAGCCGGCGCATGTTCTCGGAGCGTCCCGTCGACGTGCTGCACGTGCCGTCGCCGGTGTACACCTCGGTCGAGGGGCCGCACGTCCCGCGCCAGGCGGTGTGGATGAGGGTCAGTCGCACGCTGCCCGACGACCCGGCGGTGCACCGCGCCGCGCTGGCGTACCTGAGCGATCTGACGATTCAAGAGACCATCCTGCGCGCGCACGGCGTCGCGTGGAACGCCCCCGGGCTGAAGGTCGCGAGCCTCGACCACGCGATGTGGTGGCACCGCCCCGGGCGCGTGGACGACTGGCTGCTGTACGTGCAGGAGTCGCCGAACGCCCGCGGCGGACGCGGTCTGTCGACGGGCCGCATCTACACGCGCGACGGCGTCCTGGTGGCCAGCGTCGCGCAGGAGGTCATGGTGCGGCTCCCCCGCGACTGACCACCGGATGCCGCCCGCCCGGCGGAGGGACCGCGCGGCGGAGCGATGAGCCGGCGGAAGGCTCCGAGGGTGGTCGCGTCAGGAGGCGGACGGTTCAGCTGCGGGCGGAGCGCCGCCGGTAGTCGATCGGGTCGCCGACGTAGGGCGCCCACGCCGTTCGCTCCGCTTCGCTCCAGCGGATCGGGCGGCCGCTGGCGGTGTCGACGAGCACGACCACGACGGTCGCGCGGGCGTAGAGCACCTGCTCGGCGTCGCCGACGGGACTGAAGACCTCGAAGCAGACGTCCGAGCTGGACCCGCCCATCGCGCCGATCCACATGCGCACGTCGAGGGGACGCTGGCTGTAGGGAACCGGACGCAGGTACTCGATCTCCTGCCGCGCGATGAGGGTGGCGCGTTCACCACCGCTGTCGAGCACGCTCATGTCGAACACCGCGGTCGGCAGGGCCTCGCCCTCGCCGTCGCTGCGCCAGAAGGCGCGGAGGCGGGCCTCTTCGAGCAGCTTGAGCATGGAGGTGTTGTTGACGTGGCCGAGCGCGTCCAGGTCGCCCCAGCGCAGGTGGATCGGCACGTGCAGCCGCTCGGGCCCCGCCGCGGCGGAGCCCGAGCCGGTGGTGACGTTCGCGTCAGTCACGCGTGAGCTTGCGGTAGGTCGAGCGGGCCGGGTTCGCGGCATCCGCTCCGAGACGCTCCACCTTGTTGGCCTCGTAGGCCTCGAAGTTGCCCTCGAACCAGTGCCACTGGTCGGGGTTCTCTTCGGTGCCCTCGTAGGCCAGAATGTGCGTCGCGATGCGGTCGAGGAACCACCGGTCGTGCGTGATGACCACGGCGCAGCCGGGGAACTCGAGCAGGGCGTTCTCGAGCGAGCTCAGGGTCTCGACGTCGAGGTCGTTGGTGGGCTCGTCGAGGAGCAGCAGGTTGCCGCCCTCTTTCAGCGTGAGCGCGAGGTTGAGGCGGTTGCGCTCTCCACCCGAGAGCACACCGGCCTTCTTCTGCTGGTCGGGGCCCTTGAAGCCGAACTTCGACACGTAGGCGCGCGAGGGGATCTCGGTCTTGCCGACCGTGATGATGTCGAGCCCGTCCGAGACGACCTCCCAGAGCGTCTTCTCGGGGTCGATGTTGGCGCGGGACTGGTCGACGTAGCTGATCTTGACGGTCTCGCCGATCTTGAGCGTGCCGCCGTCGAGCGGCTCGAGGCCGACGATCGTCTTGAAGAGCGTCGTCTTTCCGACACCGTTGGGGCCGATCACGCCGACGATGCCGTTCGGGGGCAGGTTGAAGCTGAGGTTGCTGATGAGCGAGCGGTCGCCGAAGCTCTTCTCGAGCTTCTTCGCGTCGATCACGATGCTGCCCAGGCGCGGACCCGCGGGGATCTGGATCTCGTCGAAGTCAAGCTTGCGCGTGCGCTCCGCCTCGGCCGCCATCTCTTCGTAGCGGGCCAGACGCGCCTTGGACTTGACCTGGCGACCCTTGGCGTTGGAGCGCACCCACTCGAGCTCCTCTTTGAGGCGCTTGGCGAGCTTGGCGTCCTTCTTGCCCTGGACGTCGAGGCGCTGCCCCTTCTTCTCGAGGTAGGTCGAGTAGTTGCCCTCGTAGGGGTAGAGGTGACCGCGGTCGACCTCGGCGATCCACTCCGCGACGTTGTCGAGGAAGTACCGGTCGTGGGTGATGGCGATGACGGCACCCTTGTAGGCCTTGAGGTGCTGCTCGAGCCACAGCACGCTCTCGGCGTCCAGGTGGTTGGTGGGCTCGTCGAGCAGCAGCAGGTCGGGCTTCTGCAGCAGCAGCTTGGCCAGGGCCACGCGGCGGCGCTCACCACCGGACAGCGGGACGACGGAGGCATCGGCGGGCGGGGTGCGCAGTGCGTCCATGGCCTGCTCGAGCTGCGAATCGAGGTCCCACCCGTCGGCGGCGTCGATCTCTTCTTGCAGGGTACCCATCTCGGCGAGCAGCGCGTCGAAGTCGGCGTCGGGGTCGGCCATGAGCGCCGAGATCTCGTTGAACCGGTCGAGCTTGGGCTTGATGGCCACGCCGTCCTGGATGTTCTCGAGGACCGTCTTGCTGTCGTCGAGCTCGGGCTCCTGCATCAGGATGCCGACGGTGAAGCCCGGGCTGAGCCGCGCCTCGCCGTTCGAGGGGTTGTCGAGTCCGGCCATGATCTTGAGGATCGTGGACTTACCGGCACCGTTGGGACCGACCATGCCGATCTTGGCGCCGGGCAGGAACGACATCGTGACGTCGTCGAGGATCAGCTTGTCGCCCACGGCCTTGCGCGCGCGGACCATGGAGTAGATGTACTCAGCCACCGAGGTGTACCACCTTCGAGATTCGGGGATCGGGCCGTCTCGCACCGGGATGCACCGCCGATGCGGCAGCGAGGTCCTAGTCGAGCGGAAGTCGCTTCGATCCTATCAACCGAGGTGCGCAGGACCGGCGAGCGAGCCCGGCGTCACCAGTCGATCGTGCGCGTCTGCCCGATGAGACAGCCACCCGAGGACAATCCGGGCAGGACCGTCGTGACCGGGTCGCCGATCGAGGGGCCGACCTGGCCGACGAGGCACTGATCGCCCAGCCGCACCGCGAACTCGATGCTCTCCGCCGCGTTTCCGATCGTGGAGTAGTCCGCCGTGACCTGCATCGCCGATTTGTCGAAACCCGCCGCGGTCAGGGCGTCGATGTACGCCCGGCCCGACACCTGGTCGGGGCCCGACCAGACACCCGACACGACCTGCGCGAAGAACGGGAGGTTCTGCGGCGCGCTCCCCCCGGGAACGAGGACCGGCGCGGCCGCGGTCGGAGCAGCCGACGGCGCGACGCTCGGGTCGGCCACCGATGCGGAGGGCTGTTCGGTGGTCGCCGGAGCGGGCTCGGGCGCCTCGCCCGTGCAGCCGGCGAGGCCGAGGGCGGCCACGAGGGCGAGCGCGGCGAGAGGACGACCGAAGGCGCGAGTCACGGGTCGAGTCTACGGAAGCGGCTCGAGGCGCCGAACCGGACGGCCCCGGACCCCACCGTCCCGAGGCCGACCGTCCGCCGCGCCCACCGGCCGTCCTGTGCCGCGCTCAGAAGGGACCGTCTCCTCCCCCGACGGGGACGGCATCCGTCATCTGTTCGCGATCGGCCACGGCCTCCGCTCCCGCCCCCGGGAGGGCCCACCCGTCGGCGCCGGCCGGATCCGTGCGCGCCTGCTCCGACCCGTCCTCGTGCGCGGGCTCGGATGAGCCGCTCGCGGCATCGCCCGGCCGCTCCGCGCGGACGAAACGCGTGGTCCCCCAGCGCAGGTCGTGCCCGATGGCGTCGGCGACGACGTCGGCGCTCACGCCGCGCGTCGTCTCGTTCTCCCACTCTCGCAGGCGCAGCCGTCCGGTCACGACGACCCGCTCGCCCTTGCGCAGGGACCGCAGGGCGTTGGCCCCGAGGTCGCCGAAGGCCGAGATCGCGTAGAAGCTCGTGTGTCCATCGACCCACTCGTTGCGCTCGCGGTCGAGTCGACGCTCGCCGACCGCGAGCCGGAACGCGGCGACGGGACCCCCGTCGCGCGTCGTGCGCCGCTCCAGTTCTCCGACGACGTTGCCCACGAGGCTGATGTGGTCGCTCATGTGTGTTCTCCTCTCGACGTGGTGTGCGCTCCGGCATCCGTGTGCCCGACGGATGCCGGAGCCACGCTCAGACTGGTCGCGACGCGGGGATCACGACGGCGGGAAAGGGCCGATCCGGGGACCGATCGGCCATGCCACCGGGTGGGGAGGAGAGGCGGACGCTCCCCCGCGGAGGCGATGTCGGAGGTCGGTCGTACGGTCGTCGCATGCACACCGCACTGTGGAACGACCCCGCACCGGCTCCGCGCTCGGCCGGGTGGGGCGCGGCGACGCACGTCGCCGCCGGTCTGTGGCGCATCGCCGACCCGCGGGGCATCGTGGTCGGCCACATCCGCGCCATCGCGGCCGAGGGCGGGTGGCGCTACGCGGCCGAGCGCTTCCACGTCGCGTCGGGGGGCTTTCGTCGGCTGGGCGAGTTCTGGTCGTCGTCCGACGCCGTCGAGTGCCTGCGTTACGCGCGGTGAGCGGAGCGGTATGCCACGCATCGCCCGGCGCTCGCGGACGAGAGCACCGTCACACCACCGTCGCGTAGTCCTCGCGAACGACCACCGCGCTTCCCCCGCGGACGTCGTCCCACGCGGCGCGCAGAATCCCGACGGCCCGCTCGAGGGCGGCCGGGGGTGCGGTGAACGGCACCCGCAACCGGCGGTCGTGTCCCCCCTCGACGGCGAAACGGGATCCCGCCGACAGCGCCAACCCGCGCCCTCGGGCGTTCATCACGAGGGGGGTGCTCAGGGGCTCTCCCAGCCCGACCCACAGCGACACCCCGCCCGACACATCGGGAACGTCCCACTCCGGCAACGTCGATCGCAGGGCGCGGACGAGGCTGTCGCGACCGGCGCGCAACAGGTCGCCGCGCTGGTGAGCGATCTCGTCGAGGCGCGGGACGAGGCGTGTCGCGATCGCCTGCTCCAGCTCGGGCGTGCCCAGGTCGTGCACCGGACGTCCCG
>NZ_QAJB01000250.1:0-9140 GCF_003061325.1 Microbacterium sp. HMWF026 | reverse complement strand
CTGGGGGAGCGAACGCGGTTGCGTTCCCAACTTCGCCGACGCTTAGCAATTCCCCCCTCTTCGTGTGGGTTCTTGGGGAGGCGTTGCCTCTCGGCTTCATCGGTCCCGCAGTAGAGGAATTATTCTTTCGCTGCGTTTTATGCGTTTGCGTCTTTCAGATCTTGCGACCGCGAAATGGAGCCCTGGTCGCGGGCTGGGGCGCCACTCTGGCCTCGTCGGGGCTCTTTCTAGGTTTCCATGCGGTGATGGGCCCGCTTACGGCTTGGAACGTAACGCAGCTCTTCGTCGTCGGAGTGACCACCGCCGTGATGGTTCTCCTCACGGGGCGCGCGTGGAGCGCGCTATTCGCGCACGTTGTGTACAACGGTTCGTTCTTGGCGCTGGGTGTTGCCGGTACATTTCTCCAGTGACGACTTAAACGTTGCGATACGGTTCGGGCTCGGCGCGCGGCGTTCTGGATCATGGCGCCTTGTCTCCTGCCGGGGTTCGACGTCACATAGACGTCACACGGGCTTGCTATGATCGCGCGGCGGGTCTTGATCGCGGGTCTAGAAATCTTCGCTCCCGGTGAACCCCGTCAGCGCTTCGACGTTGTGAGATCGGATTGCGCTGTATATGTGCTCCAAGTTTGATGCTGACTGAATCAAGCGATTGCCTCATCAATTGATCGTGAGTCCGATGCGAGACTCGATGCCGGTCGGGTTGCGTGATGGAGGCAGGGACGACTTTACGAATGTTAAATGACAGTTTGGAACCAGCGTGCGGGCACTACAGCAATCTCGAATCGAGATCGTGGCAGACGGCAGGAAGACTGCGGGGGAAGCGACGGGTGTAGGTCACTACGAGCAGTCTCTCTTCACGCACTTGCAAGATATCGCGAATCTGCGCATTCTGACGGGCGCGGGCTTCGGATTTCATCTGCGCGGCATTATAGAAACACTGCGGAGCCCCCGAGCAGTGTATTTCTCACCTGAGAGTCTGATCGTCCCAATTTTTCTTGGTCGTCGTTCCATGCTAACCATTCATGATTTAACACCTCTTCTCTACCCTGAGAGGCACACGCTGCGAAACCGTCTGTTTCACAGGCTTTTTCTGCGCGCGGCGGTGCGCCGCGTAGGGGCAATCTTGGTCCCGACTAATGCGGTTGCGCGTGACGTGACGAACCATTTCGGGGGCCGGGCTCAAAGAAAGACGCACGTCATCTACGAAGGTGTGCGATTCGACGTGTCCCGCATCGTAAACACCGCGGAACGAGAGAAAATCATTCTCTACGTCGGGACTATCGAGCCGCGTAAGAATGTGTCGCTCATGTGCAGGGCCTTTGCGCGTGCAAAGCGGGATGCGCCCGACATCGCGGACTGGCGTCTTGTGATCGTCGGAAAGCGGGGCTGGTTGTCAGCAGACGAAACCGCCGATCTCGATGAGGCATTGATGGATGCAGGTGCCGAAGAGCTGGGGTACCAGCCGAACGATTACGTGCAGTGGCTGTACGCGAATGCTTCGGTGTTCTGCTACGTATCAGAGGCTGAAGGCTTTGGTCTACCGCCGCTTGAGGCTATGGCCCATGGAACCCCTGTGATTGTGAGCGACGACGCAGCCCTTACAGAGGTGGCCGAGGGCGCCGGAATAGTGGTCAAGAGGGGCGAGTCCATGGAAAAAGACCTAGCCGCGCAAATCGTTCGCTTGACACAGGAGAACGGAATGAGAGCGGATATGCACGACCGCGGACTCCAGCGTGCTGGTCTGTTCACATGGGAAGAGGCGGCTCGACGCTCGCTGGCGGTTGCGGCCGCGATCACCGGGAATAATGAATAGACGCGCGAGCTGGTTGTTCCAAGCAAGTCGTCTGGGCGACCTCGCCCTTGGTTTTGCTTGGCAGATCCTGGCGGCCCGTCTGCTCCCCGTATCCGAGTTCGGTTTAGTCGCCGTCGTGACAAGTGCCGCATCTTTCGTCGTCATCGGACTCTCGGTCGGCGGCGATGAGGTTATGACCTCGGCCAGGTCCGGTCTGTTGCGTCAGACGTTCGTACGAGAGGCTAAAATTCGCGGAGTGATCTGCATAGCCGCGGTATGCCTCGCGGCTCTTGTGCTCGTATGGAGCGCGCTGGGATCTCTAACGATTATTTACTCGGTGGGTACTGCAGCTGTCTACCTGTGCAATGCCTACTTCACGCGGCAGTTCAATGCGGTGCTGTCGATCATCGGTGTTGGTGCCCAGGCCTTGGCAATGGGTGCCTTCTTCTTTTTCTTGCCTCCGGACTCCGCCGTTGAGCTGTTAAGTGGTTTATGCTTTTCGGTGATTCTCCGGGCACTCGTGATGAGCGTATGTGCGGTCGGCCTTGGTAAAAGAGATGACGGCGCAGGGTATTTGCGTCCGACTGTCGCAAAAAGATTCTCCCTAATGGCCTCATCCGCGAGCACGCCGCTATTGGGCCGTCAGCTACACGTAATGATTGCGGCAGGCGTTGGCATTGCGCTCGGTGATATCGGAGCATATTCCGCGGCCTATGCACTCGCCTATATGGCTGCCACCGCAACAATCCTGGGGATCGGCGCAACAACAATGCCGCGTCTTGCCGATGCTGCCTCTCGCGGCCACCATCACGTGAGCCCGGAATGGCGTCGTGTCTTGATCGCGACTAGTGGTCTGTCCATACCGGCGGTGGTCCTCAGCATGGCAGTAGCGCCAAGCCTGATGTTGCTGCTGTACGGGCCTGAATACGGCGACCTCGGCGGGGAGTTGTACATCGGGATTTCGGCAGCGCTCCTGATTCAGAGGCTCACCGGGGGTGGGGCTACTAACGCTCTTCTGGTCGCCACGGACAGAACGTCGATGCTGCTCGGATCAATAGTGGCGAGTGCAGCCGCGCTAGTGCTTACGGATCTGATCTTCATGCCATTAATCGGTATTTGGGGGGCAATTCTCGGTAGCGTCGCAGCTGCGGTTACGGGGGCGGCGATGACGCTTTACGTCGTGCACAGATCCCACGCAATTACCTTGCCGGTTTCTCCTCAACTCAAAGTATTGATGATTTCGGCAGGCTTCGCCCTGCCGCTCTACGTTGTCACCTCGGTCGCGCGCCCCGCTCCGTGGGTAGTTGTATGCGCTGCAGGCCTCGTCGGGATGCTCGTCTTATGGGTTGTTCAGCGACATATATTTCGGCCGAATCTGGAGGGTGAGAGTTGACCCACACGGGGAGAGTGACCCTTTTCGGTGCTGCATGTCTGACAGTTCTTGTCACCCTCAGCATCCTGCAGGTGCCTGGTCTAACGTTGACGTGGGCGACGTTCACATTTCTTGCGGCCATTTGGATTGCGGTGAGTCCAAAAAGCGGGAGGCGAACCTCACCGGTCACAGTAGCGATTCTTTTGCTCACGGCCATCGTGACGTCCCTTCCTGGCGTACCCAGCTTCGTCCTTGTCGTGGCCATTGCGCTATTTACGGCGTGGTTAAAAAGGACCCAGGGGGCCGCCCGGTGGGCCATAGCTGGGGCACTCGCGTTGGCGTTCCTCGCGGCAGTAACGCAGGGCTCAGTGGATGGGCAAGCGACCGATCTCGACGTTCTGAACGCCTTCTGCCGTACTTATCTGATGGGTGCGACCCTTGCGTCGCTGACCGGTAGCTATCGGGCTACGCAGGACACAATTTCGGCGGTCGCTGTCAGTGTGGTGTTGTGCGTAACGTTCCTCCTTTCCGTGGTCTCTGGCTTGCCTGCGCGCGAGTACTCCACAGTGCGGCTCTCGGGGTATCTCTCAGCCGAGGGCAGCGTCCGGCCGTCGGGTTGGGCTGCGAGTCCTAATGAGATGGCGGCGATTCTTGGTTTGGGACTCATCCTCTTGATTGCCTATTGGGTCAATTCTGCGAGCGCGAGAACGATCTACTTCCTCTTCGCGGCAGTCTTGGCCGGCGCGTGCATCATCGCGACCGGTACGCGATCGGTGCTCATCGCGTGCTTGCTCGCCGCGGCAACCGTAGTGGTAAGCGGGAGACGTGCGCGCATGTCGACACGACGGCGCATTTTTCTCGCCAGTATTCTCGTCGGAGCGGCCTTTTTTGCTCTGAACTTCGTGGGAAGCGGTCGCGATCTTTTTGGTCGCGACGGCGATGGTTCCTCCGTCTACCGCGCCGCTGTTGCTGAGCGAGTTTGGACCCGACTTCTGTCGGGCGAGGCGCCAATCACCGGGATAGGGTTGACGCTCGGTAATCAGATCCCGCCAAACCAGCTCACCTACGGCGTTGAAGTCGTTGATAACTCCTTCTTTTACGTAACCGCCTTCCTGGGCGTGTTGGGTTTGGTAGCTTTTTGTGCGTTCGTTGTGGTCGTGGCCGTTTGGCTAGTTCGGCGTCTGAGCCCCGCTCTTCCCGTACTTGTTTTTCTTGTAATTCTGATGTTCTTCGAAAATATTGTCGCGTGGCCTTCAGCCCTGATGGTCGCAATTATTTGTGGAGGCTTTCTTGGCACCGCGAGTCCTGTTCGTGAGTAATGAGCCCTATTTTGGGCGCATCGGATCGACCAACCGCCAGCGACTAGCGCGGGCAGCGGCGCGCGCGGGGTGGTCGGTAACTTATCTCGAGACGATTGGCTTCGGTGTGCGCCCTTCGGGATCTCAACCAGATATGAGCATTCTGCATGCGCGAAATTTGCTCCCGCGCGCCGCACAGCCTCGAAATAGAGTTTTCCGTCAGGCAAATCAGTGGCTGACAAGCAAAACCCTGTCAGATGAGAGCTGGGATCTGGTCATCAGCTATGATCCTTTTTCCGCTCCGTTGGTTGCGCGTCTGCGATATAAGAAGCTTGTCTACGATTGTGTTGACGCTTACGAATATCAACCGCAGTATGCAAGCCTCGAATCCTCTCAGATGGTGAAGGAGGCTGAGTTAGAGGTTGCCCACATGGCTGACGTGCGCATAGCCACCAGCCAGACGCTCGCGCGGCGTCGTGGTATTGACTGGAAGCAGCCAGTTGCTCTTCTGGAGGGGGCTCACGAGATGAGCGCGACCTCAATCTCTGGACGGAGGAACGAGGGTCGAAGAGCTCTTTATATTGGCGCTTTTGACTCCTATAAGATCGACGCGGCGGCGCTCATCGAATGGCTTTCATCTGACTCGGATCGACGTCTCGTGATGGCAGGTAGGCAATTGGCCGGTGCCGATGAAACACTACGCGACTTACTACGTCACGACCGTGTCGCGGTGCGAGAGCCAGTCTCCGGTGACCAGATTAAACATCTGTGTGAAGAAGCTGACTTTGGCATCGTCGCGCTCCAAAGAACGCCGTACAACCTATACAGCTTCCCGTTGAAGACTTGGGATTACATGATGAATGGTGTCCCAGTGCTAGCGTCCAATGCGCCGGCGTTGCACGGCATCTCTGGAGTTTTCAACATTCGCGATGAATACCTCGCGGCGGCCGCCGTCGATCCGCAAGAATTGGTGGCGGTTGCCGCTTCACATCATGTCGATGAACGGCTTCGCCGACTCCAGGAGCTTTTGTGAAAATTCTGCTCCTAACGAACCGTTTCGACCGCGGCGGTGTTACAAATGTCATGCGCGATCTCGCCGCGAGTGTGCCTGAACATGAATTGCGCCTTGCTGCGATGTTCTCGTCCGAGTATGACGATGACGTGCGGGACGATTTCCCGGACGTTGCGATCGGTCTTCTCTCGGTTCATCGCGCCATCCGCGAAGCGGATGTCCTGCATGCCCATCAACGAATCGCAGCCCTATTTATGAGGGCCTCCGCGCCGCGTAAGAAGCTCGTCGAGCACATACATAACGAGTTTTCCGACAAGAAGTTCATCTCTTTTCGGTCTCCAGTCATCATCGCGGTCTCGCATCGAATTGCACAGCATACTCAACGTGTATATCGCCGATCTGTGCCCATACGGGTGATCCCCAACGGCGTTCCTGAGCTCGCGCCGCCCGGTGAGGACCGCGGACGGGACCTAAAGACCTTTCATTTGCTTGCGGCGGGTCGTATGGCGACCCAGAAGGACCCGATTCGGTTTCTCGCGCTTGTGGACGCCCTGCGAAACCACGCGCCGAATCTAACCGCAACATGGGTAGGAGGGGGTGAACTCGAGGAGGCCTTCCTGCGTGAACGTGAGCGACTCGGTCTCAGCGCGGTCGTCGATTACACAGCGTGGCTGCCGCGACAGGATCTCATCAACCTAATGGCTCGATCGTCTGCTCTTGTTATCACCTCCACTTGGGAGGGACTACCTCTAGTGGCTTTGGAGGCGATGTCAGTTGGTACCCCTGTGATCACGACGGAATGCGGCGAGATCGCGGACGTAGTGGGGCGTGCTCAGGCTGGCCTCGTCTGGCCAGAAAAATATTCAGCAAACTTATTTGCGCAACAATTCGAACAGACGGTTCCGCATGACTGGTTCTCTTTTTCCCGTTCTGCTAGATCCGTGTATGAGCGCGAGTTTTCCATCGACACGATGGCGAAGAGAATGAAAGAAGTATATGAAACCTGAGCGCATTCTCATTGACGGCGTCCCGCTCGATGCGCTAGATAGGGAGGGGCTTCTGAGCTTATACGCATCAAGCCTACGTGCTGGCCATGATTCGGTCTTCGTCGGCTTTTATGCGGCTCTTCTCCGTCGCGCGTCTGTGGACCGCCAATACCGTCTCGATGTCTCTCGGTCGGACGTCATCTATGCAGACGGTGCTGGAGCCGTTCTCGGACTGAGATGGCTTGCGAAGTCGAAACGCGTAGAGAGGCTGGCGACGACTGACATCTGGCGAGATCTTGTGTCGATCGGGGCGGACTCGGGTGTTAGTGTCGCCGTTGTTGCGTCTGATCAGAACACCTTAGCCATTTTCCGCAAAGCCGTCGAGCAATTAGGCGCGCATGTGGCCTACAGTCGAAATGGCTACTTTTCATCGCCAGAAGAGTGGACCCAAGCTGCGAAGCTCGTGCGACAAAGCGGCGCGGGGCTTGTGCTGGTAGGGATGGGCGCGGGTTCTCAAGAACGTTTTGTTAGAACGATCGTTGATGAGATGCCGAATGGCGGCCCGGGCCAAGTCTTCTTCACGATGGGTGGTTTAGCCGACCACGTTGCGGGCAGGACCCGACGCGCGCCATCGCTGGTGCAAAAAGCCGGTTTCGAATGGTTGTGGCGCACTATCCAGGAGCCGCGACGTCTTATGGCTCGGTATGTAGTAGGCAACGCTTACTTCCTATGGCGGGTTTGCGTTCAGGTGTTGGCGTCACGGCGTAGGGGTGCGGCGGTATGAGACTACATGTCGTCGTTCGGTCAATCGCGCCGAGCGGAGGGTTTGGCGGTCTTGAGCGTTCGGCAGCCGACCACGTGTCGGAGATGCGGAATGCGGGAATTGATGTGCTTGTACACGCGCCTCTTGTGAGTTCCACGGAAGGGAAACGCGTGGACTGGCCGACAATGCGCCGTCCTCGTTCGCTGGTGCAAGGGGTGGCGTATTCGGCTTGGGTGCGAAGAGCCGCCTCAAGCCTGGTCGAAAACCTCAGGCTTGGCGATGTCGTGCACCTACACGGTTCGGCGGCTGCTGCCGCATCCATGATCCCGAGCTCAGTCCCAACCGTGATGAACCCGCACGGGCTAGAGGAGTTTGACCCGATGGGTCTCTCGACGTTCGCAGTACGGCCTATTCTCAGGCACCTGTCCTTGACAGGTGCACGTGCGGTGTCCCGCGTGGTGTCAACCGACAGTTCGATTACTGGGGCGCTTGTGAAAAAGCTCCGTATCCCTGAGAGCAAGGTGGTTCTGATACCCAATTCTGTGGACGCGCTTGCTCTTCGATCAATCGCTGCATCCCATCGCAGCTCAGATGTCTGGGGCGACGGCGGTGGGAGTATCGTTTCAGTGGGTCGGGTGGAACATAATAAGGGCTATGATCTGCTTGCCGCGGCATTAGCTGCTTGCAGTGACCTTCCTTGGACCTGGACTCATTATGGTTCCGGTTCGCAGGATGAATATCTGCGTCGGGTCTTGTCTGACCTGTCCATTAAGGACCGTGTTCGAATCGTTGCAGGGGCTAGCGACGCTGAGGTTCAGCACGCCTTCAGTCGAGCCGGGCTATTTGTACAGCCCTCGCGGTCCGAGGGAAGCAGTCTCACCACGTTGGAGGCAATGGCTCATGGAGCGTTTATTTTGGCCTGCGCAGTCGGTGGAATTCCTGACAAGATAACGAACGGGGCGGAGGGGCTTCTGACGGTTCCGCAGCTGGCCGTGATGAGTCGAGATCTTCGCCATGCAATCGGTCTAGTCGGCTCGCCCGCCGCCAGAAAGATGGGCAAGAGCGCTATGGCCCGCGTGGAAAAAGACTTTAGTTCCCGGTCGACTGCGAAGTCCTATGTCAACCTATATCAGGGTCTCCTAGTCCAGTAATTCGGGAGGTTTCGAACGCAACGGGTGTGTCTGCTCTCAGGTCTGAAGGTGCAAGTCACCGTTGCGATGCTCAGGGGCGGCAGGTCGTGGATCATCCCTCACGCTTCGCTGTCAAGAGCCACTCGTCTGAGCGCCGGTGGTCCAGGCTGACCCCACAGTGGAACGTTCAACGGCCATGGGGGCCGGCACCAACGAAGGACGGCGTTCGGGGGCAGGGGCACCTCGCGACGCCCTCAGCGGCGCGCGTGCCGACGTGTCCACCCCCGCGGGCGTCGCCCGTCTGCTTCGCGAGCAGTACGACCTCGACCTGACCGACCTCGAGCGGTTCGAGGGCGGGTGGGACTCCGCGGCGACCATGTGGACCGGCGTCGACGCCGGGGGAGCGCGCTACGCGCTCAAGATCACTTCGCGCGACGTGCAGTTCGGGCTGTCGCTCGCGGGATCCACGGGGCTCGCCGCCGCCGGGGGAGTGCTGCAACCCGTCCCCACCCGCGACGGAGCGCTGTGGGCCACCGCGGCCGGACACCTCATCACCGTCTCGCACTGGGTCGACGGCGCCGACGCGGTCGATCTCGGACCCGACCACGTCGACTGGCATGAGCTCGGACGCGTCCTGCGCGCGGTGCACGACCAGCCCGTCCCCGAGGGGGTGCGGCCGCAGCGCGGTGGCATCCGTCGCTCTTCTTCTTCTCCCCGCGCGCTGATCGACACCGTCGACCGGGCCTACCGCCACGGCGTGGCCCCCGACCTCACCAGAAGATGGG
>NZ_QAJB01000249.1:0-10819 GCF_003061325.1 Microbacterium sp. HMWF026 | reverse complement strand
GCCGTGGGTCGCCTGCGCGCTCTCGATCTGCCGACCACGTCTGTGGTGCTCGCCGGCGGCGCCGCGGAGTCCGACGGCCTGCTCGCCGGTTTCACTGCGATCGTGGCGGCGGGCTGGGACGGCGACGTCGTCGTGCTCGACGTCCCCGAGGGCGAGGAACCCGCCGTCATCGACATCGCCGCGGCCGCCGGGCTCGGCGAAGCCCGGGTGCACTGCCGAGGCCCCCTCGACCGCTGGGATCGCGCCGCCGTGCTCTCGCACGCCGCGGCCTTCGTCGCCTCGGGCGCGCGCACCGACTGGCCCTGGCGCGCCGTCGACGCCCTGGCGATCGGCATCCCCATCGCCGCGGTCGACACCCCCGTGCATCACGAGGTGCTCGCCGACGCCGCGGCGTTCGCTCCCGCCGCCGAGCTCGACACCGCGCTCTCGCGCGCTTTGGGGACGGATGCCGAGCGCCTCCGCGTCCTGGCGGGGGACCGGGCGAAGGGGTTCCTGTGGAGCGCCGCGGCCGAGCGGGTGTGGGCGCTGCACGCGGAGCTGTGAGGGCGGCGCCCCGGGGCTGCGGAGGAGCCGCCTAGGAGCCGTCCGCGGGCGCGTCTTCCCGCTCGCCGTACGCCGCCTCCACGGCGCTCTTCCCCGGCCCCCACCACGGTTCGTTCCGGCGGTACCACTCGATGGTCGAACGTAGACCGGCTTCGAAGTCGTCGTGTCGAGGAGTCCACTGCAGGGTCGAGCGCAGTTTGGATGCGTCGATCGCGTATCGCGCGTCGTGACCTGGCCGATCCCGCACCCGGTCGAAATCGTCCTCCGGGCGGTTCATCAGCCGCAGGATGGTGCGCAGGACGGAGATGTTCTCGTGCTCGTTCCCGGTTCCCACCAGATACGTTTCGCCGCTCCTCCCGCGTTCGAGAATGGTCAGAACGGCACGGGAGTGGTCGTCGACGTGCAACCACTCGCGAACGTTGCGGCCGTCGCCGTAGATCTTCGGGCGGGCACCGCGCAGAATGTTGGTGATCTGGCGAGGAATGAACTTCTCCACGTGCTGGAACGGACCGTAGATGTTGCAGCTGTTGCTGGTGGTGGCGCGGATTCCGAACGACCGTGACCAGGCCCGCACGAGGAGATCAGCCCCCGCTTTCGTGCCGCTGTAGGGCGATGACGGATTGAAAGGGCTCTGCTCCGAAAAACGAGTCCGGCTTCCGAGGGGCAGATCACCGAACACCTCGTCGGTGGAGACGTGGTGCAGACGCGTGCCATACGCTCTCGCGGCCTCGAGCACGGTGTAGGTCCCGAGGATATTGGTCTGGACGAATGGACCGGGCTCACGCAGGGAATTATCGTTGTGCGATTCGGCCGCGAAGTGCACGATGGCGTCGACATCAGCGACGAGGGAATGCACGAGCTCGGCATCCGTCACGTCGCCCACGACCAGCCGGCACCTCTCCGGCGGGAGGTCCGAGAGCACGAGACGGCTCGACGCGTAGGTCAGCTTGTCGAGGACCGTCACCCGGTGGAACGTCGTTTCGAGCACGTGGCGGACGAAGTTCGACCCGACGAAGCCAGCGCCACCAGTGACGAGAAGGTGTTTCACGAGTCCCCTTCGATTGCGACCGCGGGAACCCGCGGGACGCGGTTCGAACCGTGTCGATCCCAGCGGCGCGGAGCTCAGGCGCGCAAGTGGGCGACGGCTTCTTTGCTGTCGCCGTCGAAGACGGCGCGCCCCTGACGCATGAGGATCCCTCGTTCGCAGAGATCGGACACCATGTCGAGGTCGTGGCTCACCACGACCAGCGTCTTGCCCTGGGCGTGCAGATCCTTGATGCGGGCGATGCACTTCTGCTGGAAGGGTTCGTCACCGACCGACAGGATCTCGTCGATCAGCAGCACGTCGACCTCCGTGTGGATCGCCACCGAGAAGGCCAGGCGCAGGAACATTCCCGAGGAGTAATGTTTGACCTCGGTGTCGATGAATTTCTCGATCTCGCTGAACGCGACGATGTCGTCGTAGCGCTCCTCGATCTCCTGCTTGGTCATTCCGAGGATTGCCGCGTTGAGGAAGATGTTCTCGCGACCAGAGAGGTCGGGGTGGAAGCCGGCGCCCACCTCGATCAAACCGGCAACCCGGCCGCGAGTCAGTACACGGCCCCGATTGGGCTGCAGGACACCGGAGATCAGTTTCAGCATCGTCGACTTTCCGGAGCCGTTCAGGCCCAGGAGCGCAACCGATTCCCCCTCTTCGATGCGGAAGGACACGCCGTTCAGCGCGTGAAAGTCGGTGGTGAGGGGCTTCCGCCGCACCGCGGCGAGGAAGGTCTCCTTGATGGAGTGGGTATGCCGGAGGGTGAAATCCTTGCGCACGTCCTCGACGAGGATGCTGGGCGCGGTGACGTCAGAGGTCCTGGGCAAAGCGCCCCTCCAATCGGCGGAAGACGATCTGACCGACGATCAGAGCGACGAGTGCGGTGACGGCGGCGATCCCCGCCGCGAGGGGCAGCGCCGGCATAACCTCGGCGCCAGCCGGGTTCAGAGGGAACCAGATGCCGTAGTGAAACAACTCGACGGCCGCGGTGAGGGGGTTGAGTCGGTAGATGTCGAAGACCCACTCCGGCGTCTCGTTGGCAACCATGTGCCACTGGTACATCACCGGGGAGGCCCACACGGCGCACATCGCGATGATCTCGACGAAACTCTGCGCGTCGCGGAACGTGACGTTGATGGAGCCGAACAGAAGGCTCAGACCGGTCGCCAGGACGCCGACGATGACGATCGCCAAGATGATGGCCCCGACCTGGAGGAGAGACGGCGCCCAGCCGAACAACAGCGCGATGCCGATCAGGACGAGGATCTGGGGGAGTGTATTGACGATGGCGATCAGCATGCTCGCGACCGGGAACATCTCGCGGGGGAGATAGATCTTCTTGATCAGAGCCGCGTTGTCGACCAGGGAGCGGGTCCCGTTCGAGAACGCCTCGATGAAGAAGGTGACGACCGTGATACCGGCGAGCAGATACAGGGGGAAGTACTCGACCTGACGGTTCTGACCGAGGAACACGCCGATGGCGAAGTAGAAGACGGCGAATTGGACGAGCGGCTTGACGTAGGACCAGAGCCACCCGAGGACGGAACCCCGGTAGCGGATCTGGACCTCTTTGCGGACGATCAACGAGAGCAGATAGCGTCGGCGCATAACGTCGAGCAGACCACCTCGCGACCCAGGACTGGTCATCGTCCCGAAAGCGGGGGCAGGTTCGTGCATACAGGAAACGTCCTTCTGGGGAATGCTCCGTCGAGCAGCGTCGATCATATCCGTCCCCGGTGTGTGCCCGGCTCGACCTCGCTTCGTCCGGCCCGCAGCCGCCCAAGGGCGACATCCGCCGGATGGTAGCCTTTTCCGGTCCTCGGACGACCTAGGGATGGATACAGATTTGGTGAAGAACGCGACGACTGCCTCCGTCTTCGGGTACCCGGCGCTCTTCGAGCTCGTCGACGGCTCCGAGGTACCCGCCCTCAGCCCCCGGGAGAGCCGCATCCTGGTGGGGGCGGTCAACTTCCACACCGCCATCGTCCCGGGACGCGTCCTGCGCTTCCACGTGTACGACGGCGACGACGATCTGACCCCGCGAACCACCGACGACAGGACGTTCGACGGCCGCAGCAGGATCTTCCGCAAGCGGCTCTTCAGCTTCACCGCGCGGGGCTTCGGCGACGCCGTCGAGATCGATGGGTCGGATCGCTGGATCGAGTTGGTGGGTCGCCCCGACCGGCACATCCACGTCTCGCCGGACGCGGTGCTGGATAAGGATCCTCGTCGGTGGGAGCCGAAAGACCTGCTCCGGAAGGTGGCCCGTCAGGTTCGCGCCGCAGCCCCGCTCATGTACGACGAACTGCGCGACCTCGAGCTGCGTCGTCACAAGACGGTGCTCACCCGGCCCGCGCAGCGGCGCTCCTACCTCAGCGAGTTCGCATCCGGCGGCCAGCACGAGGACGACGCCTTCGTCCCCGCCGGCCCCCTGGCCCCGAACGCGCCGCCCGCAGTGCTGGTCGGCGTGCATTGGTTCGAGCTCGGTGGGGCCGAGCGATGGGCTTTCGAGACGGTGAGAGCCGTTCGGGAGGCGGGATTGCTTCCGGTCGTCCTCTCCAGCGTGGATTCCCATCATCCGTTCATCGACCGGGCCGAGTTGGACGGCGCCCTCGTCATCCCCTTCTCCGAGCCCACGGCAACGTCGCAGCCGCCTGGACGGGAGCCGCTGTTGAGCACGCTCCTCGAACGCTTCGATTTCCGCGGCGTCATCGTCCACCACAATCAGTGGCTGTACGACCGACTCCCCTTCATCGCGATCTCGCGGCCCGGTATCCCGATCGTCGACTCGACGCATATCGTCGAGCACCGCGGAGGCGGGTACGCGATGAGCGCCGTCCTCGCCGACGACTACATAACGACCCACCATGTCATCTCTCCGGCGCTGAAGCGGTGGATGTCGGAGGTGCAGCAGGTGGATCCCGACAAGGTGGTCATGGCTCCGCTGATCGGTCTGACCGCGGACGCGACCGAACGCGCCTTCCGCGAGCCGGCGGGAGACCGCCCCTTCACCGTCGCCTTCGTCGGACGGATGGCTCGGCAGAAGGCCCCCGAGATCTTCGTCGAAGCCGCTCGTGTGGTGCATCGAACCGACCCGGACATCCGCTTCATCGTGCACGGTGACGGCGAGCACCAGGGGTGGGTCGGCGATCTCATCGACCGCGGTGGCCTCGGCGAGGCCGTCATCCGGCGCACGTCGGCCGTTCCGGTCGCGCAGACGATGGCGGATACCGACCTGCTCGTCGTGACCTCGGCGAACGAGGGGCTGACGCTGACGACCCTCGAGGCGCTCGCCCACGGGTTGCCCGTCGTCTCGACCGACGTCGGCGCGCAGTCCGACATCATCCCCGCGGAGGGACTCGTTCCCGCCAATCCGCACCGCGCGGTCACCACGACCGCGGCGAAGATCCTCGCGCTCTCGCATGATGTCGAGGCCCGTCGTCGCCTCTGGCAGGCCGAGGTCGTCAAGGAACGCGCCCTGCTCGCGGAGACTCCCGCCTCCGCCTGGTTCGAAAGGTTGGTGAAGGAATGGTCGATGTCGCCGCAATCGTCGTGACCTTCAATCGTCTCGAGAAGCTCAAGACGGTCCTCGCCCGTGTGGAGGCGCAGACCCTGGCGCCTGCCCGGCTCATCGTGATCGACAACGCGTCGACCGATGGGACGGCCGCGTACCTGGACGATCGCGAATTCTCCGTGCCCTTCGAGGTGGTGCATCTGCCCGCCAACACCGGCGGTGCCGGCGGATTCGCTGAAGGAATGCTGCGGGGCTACACCGGCGGCGCCGACCATGTCTGGATCATGGACGACGACTGCTATCCGAAGCCGGAGGCCCTGGCGAATCTCGTTCGCGGTTTCGACGAAGCCGTGGCCGAACTGGGTGGCGACGTCCCCTTCGCGTGCTCGGTCGTCGAGTTCGTCGACGGCTCCATCTGCGAGATGAACAACCCCGTCCCGACCTGGGACTGGGGGCGTCTGCTCGTGAAGGGCCAGAAGAACGTCATGGTGGCCGCCTGCTCGTTCGTATCGGTCCTGATCCCCCGGTGGGCGATCGCCGAATACGGGCTGCCGTACCGCGACTACTTCATCTGGTTCGACGACCGCGAGTACACCCTGCGTCTGACGCGCCGGTGTCCCGGGGTGCAGGTCATGGACAGCACCGTGGTGCACGACATGGGCGAGAACCGCGGCGTCAATTTCGCAATGGTCACGAAAGCATCGCTGTGGAAGTTCGCCCACGGTGTGCGCAACGAGGCCTCGTATCAGCTACACCACCGAGGACTCCTCTACTTCCTCGAGTTCGGCGCGCGGCTTGTCGTGAGCCTGCACCGTGGACGCGTGGCCCTACCGCTTCGCCTCGCTCTTCTGCGCAAATGGTTCTCCGGCATCACCTTCAACCCGAGCCTCGAGTATCCCGACCGCGTCCGAGAGAAGGACGCTTCGGACCCCCTCCCC
This sequence comes from Microbacterium sp. HMWF026, assembly GCF_003061325.1. Lineage (NCBI taxonomy): Bacteria > Bacillati > Actinomycetota > Actinomycetes > Micrococcales > Microbacteriaceae > Microbacterium > Microbacterium sp. HMWF026. The sequence goes on along the minus strand of NZ_QAJB01000249.1, from coordinate 4,788 downwards.
GTGGTGCGCACCGGTATCTGATCGCGAAATCGCGGTGAAGAGCGTCGCACCCCGACGCGTCGCGGCGCAAGAGTTTCGTTCAGCCGTAACTTCCGTCACACTGATCACATGCGTCTCCGCCTGCCGGCATCCCTCCGTGGCCTCGCCATGGCCGCCATCGCCCTGGTCGTCGCCGGTGGTTTCACGGGGGTCTTGACCGACAGCGCGCGAGCCGCGGAGGCGGTCGCGCACACCGCGGTCGCTCCGACGGCGGAGCGCGGACTCTCGCCGCTGATGCTGCCCAAGGCGGACCTCAGCCTGTTCGACCCCGGCAACATCATCAGCGACCCGATCTTCTTCGACGCCAACTCGATGACCGAGAACGACGTCCAGCGCTTCTTGGAGGCGCGGGTGCCGTCCTGCGCACGGGGATACACCTGCCTCCGTGATTGGCGCGACGATTCGCGCACCACGACCGCCGACGCGATGTGCGGCGCCTACCGAGGTGCGTCCCAGGAACGCGCCTCCACGATCATCTTCAAAGTGGCGCAGGCGTGCGGCATCAGCCCCAAGGTCATCATCGTGACCCTGCAGAAGGAACAGGGCCTGGTCACCTCGACCGCGCCCGCCGCCTCGCGCTTCACGATCGCCATGGGCCAGGGGTGCCCGGACACGGCGGAATGCGACACCCGCTACTACGGCTTCTTCAACCAGGTCTACGGGGCCGCCTGGCAGTTCAAGCGCTACGCGAACCCGCCCGGGACCAGCCAGTACTTCACGTGGTACGCGCCCGGAAAGACCTGGAACCTGCGCTATTCACCCGACGCGTCGTGTGGGAGCTCGGCGGTCCGCGTTCAGAATCAGGCGACGTCGAACCTCTACTACTACACGCCGTATCAGCCGAATCGTGCGGCTCTCGCCGCCGGCTACGGCACCGGAGACAGCTGCTCGGCCTACGGCAACCGCAACTTCTTCCAGTACTTCACGGATTGGTTCGGCTCGACCAAGTCCTACCCGGTGACCGGGGGTATCGGCGATGCGTATCAGCGTGCCGGCGGAGCCTCGGGATATCTGGGCATCGCGACCAGCGCCGAGACCTGCGGGCTCGATCAGGGCGGATGTTTCCAGCTGTTCCAGGGCGGGCAGATCCACTGGACCAACGCGACCGGCGGCCACGCCACCCACGGGGCGATCCTGGGGCGTTGGAGCGCCAACGGATACGAGCGCGGATGGATGGGTTACCCCACGTCCGACGAGAACTGCTCGCTGGTGAAGGGTGGGTGCGTGCAGCTGTTTCAGAGCGGACAGGTGCACTGGACGAACGCGACCGGTGCGCAGGCGACGCGCGGTGCGATCCTCGACCGGTGGGCGGCGACGGGCTACGAGCGGGGCGATCTGGGCTACCCGACGAGCTCAGAGTCCTGCGGCCTGGTGCGCTCGGGCTGCGTGCAGACGTTCGAGCACGGTTCGATCACGTGGAGCCCGGGCGCCGGCGCCCACGTCCTCGCGGGCGTCTACCGTCAGGCGTGGACGGATGCCGGTCGCCAGGACGGTGCGCTCGGCTTCCCCACGACCGAGGTGACCTGCGCGAACGGCCTGTGCCGACAGGACTTCGAGGGCGGGACGCTGCTGCGCAGCGGCGACGGTCCGGTCTCCGTCGTCAGCGGGCCGATCGCGACGGCCTGGGGCGCGGCGGGCGGTATCGACGGCGTCCTCGGGAAGCCGACGTCGGCTCAGACGTGCGGTCTGGTCCGCTCGGGGTGCTTCCAGTACTTCGAGGGTGGTCAGATCCACTGGAGCCCCTCGTCCGGGGCGCATGCGACACGCGGCGCCGTCAAGGACACCTGGGGCTCGCTCGGGTGGGAGAGCGGCTCCCTCGGCTACCCGACCGATGATCTCCAGTGCGCGACCGATGCATCGTGCGTCCAGGAGTTCGAACGCGGCGCGATCGCCGGCCCGAAGGCCGGTCCTGCCTACGCCGTCATGGCCGGCATGGTGGCGACCTGGCGCGCTGCCGGTGCCGCTGACGGAGCGCTCGGTCTGCCGACCAGCAAGGAGAACTGCGGTCTCGTCCGAAACGGCTGCTTCCAGTACTTCGCGGGCGGTCAGATCCATTGGAGCCCCGTGACCGGCGCGTGGGTCACAGCGGGTGCGGTGAAGGACGCCTGGGGTGTGACCGGATGGGAGAACGGCAAGCTGGGCTACCCGTCGGGCGCTCTGACCTGCGGCCTGCGGGCGAACGGATGCTTCCAGCACTTCGAGGGAGGCGACGTGCACGTCTCCTCAGCCGGTGCGTTCCCGACCTGGGGCGCGATCCGCAACGCGTGGGCGGCCAGCGGCTGGGAGAACGGGTCCTTGGGGTACCCGACCGGCTTCGAACAGTGCACGTCGTCGACCTCCTGCACGCAGAAGTTCGAACGGGGCACGATCTCCTGGACAGCGGCTGGAGGAGCGGTTCTCCGTACGGCGTGACTTCAGGTCGCCCCGCTAGGATGGGCGACCGTGTCCGCTCAGCTTTCGCCCGTCCGCTCTCCTGCGCGCCGCGGAAGCAACCCCGTTCGCATCCTTCCCGAGATCCAGGGACTGAGGGCCGTCGCGGTCGCGCTCGTGGTGTTGTTCCACCTTTGGCCGAACCGCCTGCCGGGAGGTTTCGTCGGCGTCGACGTCTTCTTCGTGATCTCGGGGTTCCTCATCACCGCCCACCTGCTGCGAGAGGTGGAGCGGACGGGCAGAGTGCGCATCGTCCAGTTCTGGGGCCGTCGGATCCGACGCCTGCTCCCGGCGAGCCTCTTCGTCCTCGCGGCGATCGGTGTCACGACGTACCTCCTCGGTCCGCTCAGTGCGTGGCCGACCATCTATCGTCACATCGCCGCGTCGAGCGTCTACATCGAGAACTGGGCGCTCGCGGCCGATTCGGTCGACTACTGGGCGCAGGCGGTCGCCGCTCCTCCGACGCAGCACTATTGGTCGCTATCGGTGGAGGAGCAATTCTACTTCGTCTGGCCGGTCGTCTTCTCGGCCGTGGCATTCGCCGTCCGTGCGGCGCGCGGGCGGTTCCTCGGCCTCGCGCGCATCGTGCTCGGTGCGATCGTGCTGGCCAGCTTCGCCTACTCGGTCTGGTACTCCGCCACGAACCCGTCCGTCGCGTATTTCTCGACACTCACCCGTGCATGGGAGTTCGGTCTCGGCGGCATGCTTGCTCTCGTCGGCCTCACCCGCGTGCGGCTCGGACCGGTTCCACGCGCCGTGATCGGGTGGACGGGTATCGCCCTGATCGCCCTCTCCGCCCTCGTCATCCGGTCAAGCGACCCCTTCCCGGGCGCGATCGCCCTTCTTCCCGTCCTGGGCACGGTCGTCGTCATCTTCGCCGGTACGACGGGTGCGCGCGGTTCCTTCGACGCCGCTGCGTCCTGGCGGCCCGTGCAATTCCTCGGCGACGTCTCGTACTCGGTATACCTGTGGCACTGGCCGCTCATCGTGATGCTGCCGTGGGTGCTGGGCCCCCTTTCGACGGTTGCGAAGCTGGCGATCATCCTGGCCAGCGTCGTACTCGCCTACGTCACGAAGCTATTCATCGAGGATCCCACTCGCAATGCGACGTGGTTGACCGCTCGCCGCGCCGTCCCCACCTTCATCACCGCGGCGGTCGCATCGGCCCTGCTGGTCGGAGCGTCGGCCGTCGCTCCGACCGTGGGCCAGCAGATGGTCGCGTCGCGCTTAGCCGAGGCGAACGCCTTCGCCGTCACCTCGTGCGCTGGAGCGACCGCCGTCGTCGACCCCTCGTGCGCCGCGAACGCAGCCCCCGTTCCTGCGGCGGACATCGTCTTCGGGGACGCGGACCCGGACATCGAGAAGTGCTTCAGCCAGGATTCGAACGGAGAGCTCATCCGCTGCTCGTTCGGTGACCCGGCGGCGCCCGCGGGTCGCGTCGCGCTGGTCGGAGATAGCCACGCCGGGGCGCTCGCGCCGGCGATGATGCGGCTGGCAGCCGAACGCGGGTGGGCACTCGACGTTTTCCTCAAACCGGGGTGCCCGTGGTCGCAGACCACGCGGTTCCGCCCCGACAACAACGTCACGGCCATCGAGAACTGCTCCTCCTGGCGGGACGCCGCCTCGGCCGCACTGGCGGACCCGAGCCGCCCCTACGACTTCGTCGTGACGACCTCGTACGCGATCGTGGGGAACATGGTCGTGGCCGACGGCCAGGCGACGCCCTACGACGCCTCCGTCGCGGGCTTGCGAGCGTCCTGGGGTGACTTCGTCGCGCGGACCGGCGCGCCGGTCCTCGTCGTCCGTGACAACCCGAACTGGGATCGATCCCCGGTCGACTGCCTCATGGCGACCAAGGACCCCGGGCAGTGCACGGAGTCGGAGGCCCAGGCGTTCTCCAACCCCGACCCGCAGATCGCCGCCGCGGCGCACACGCCGGGGGTCGGTCTGATCGACCTCACCGAGGTGTATTGCCCGCAGGGGACCTGCGCCGCCGATCTCGGGGGAATCACCGCCTACCGCGACGCCCACCACCTCAGTCGCTCCTTCGCCCTCTCGCTCGCCCCGGTGCTGGGGCAGCGAATCGACACCGCTCTGGCAGCTCTGCCCCCCGCGCCGACGAAAGGCTCCTCCGGATGACCTGGACCCCCCTGATCCTGCCGTTCCTGGTCGGAGCCCTCCTGCTGCTCGTCCCCGGTCTGCTGATCATGGCCTTCTCGGGCCTTCCGGCCCGGCTCTGGGGTCTGAGCCCGGCGCTGAGTGTGGGGGCGATCGCCGGAAGCGGCATCGTCTGGGGGGTCTTCGGGTGGGCGTGGGGGC
>NZ_QAJB01000248.1:6515-7268 GCF_003061325.1 Microbacterium sp. HMWF026 | reverse complement strand
CGCCCAGCGCGACCGGCGCCGCGGCCCCGCTCGCGCTGGGCGCGACGGCCCTGCTGCTGACGGTCGCCGGCGGTGCGCTGCTCGCGGTGCGCCGCCGCCGCGCCTGAAGTCGCGGACGCGCGGGTGCCCCTCGGCATCCGCGCGTCCGGCGTGCGGGACACGCTCGCGTCCGCCCTCCGAAGACCCCCGCCGTCGAGTGTCCAGGACGTGCCGCACCACGGCGCGCCCGAGCGGCGTGTCGTGGACACTCGACGGGTGCGCTGACCCCGCGAGAATGGATGCCATGCGCGCGATGATCATGGATGCCCTGGCCGAACCCCTCGAGGTCCGCGAGGTGGCCGAGCCCGCCGCCCCCGCCGGCGGCGTCGTGGTCGAGGTGCACGCCACGGGTCTGTGCAAGAGCGACTGGCACGCCTGGGTGGGACACGACGACGTCGCCCTGCCGCACGTCCCGGGGCACGAGCTGGCCGGTGTCATCGTCGAGGTCGGCGACGGCGTGGAGCGCTGGAGCGTCGGAGACCGCGTCACCGTGCCCTTCGTGATGGGCTGCGGAGCCTGCGAGTGGTGCCGCAGCGGGAACGCCCAGGTGTGCCCCGACCAGCAGCAGCCGGGCTTCACGCAGTGGGGCAGCTTCGCCGAGCGGGTGGTGCTGCGCGCGGCCGACACGAACGTCGTGCGCATTCCCGACGATGTCTCGTTCGAGGCGGCGGCGGCCCTGGGATGCCGCTTCGCCACCGCGTACCGCGCCCTGAC
>NZ_QAJB01000248.1:0-6479 GCF_003061325.1 Microbacterium sp. HMWF026 | reverse complement strand
CCGCCTGGGCGCGGAGCACACGCTGCGGGCCGGCGACACGGACGTCCCGGCCGCGGTGCACGAGATCACCGGCGGCGGCAGCCATGTCTCGGTGGATGCCGTGGGCAGCGCCCAGACCGCGCGCGACGCCGTGCTGAGCCTGCGTCGCCGCGGCCGTCACGTGCAGATCGGCCTGCTGCCGACCGACGACGGCATGACGTCGATGCCGATGGCGCGGGTGATCGCATGGGAGCTCGACCTGCTCGGCAGCCACGGCATGGCCGCGGTCGACTACCCCGAGATGCTGTCGCTCATCGAGAGCGAAGCGCTGCGTCCGCAGGAGCTGATCGAACGGGTCGTCGGGCTGGGCGAGGCGGCGTCGATGCTGGCGACGATGGACACGGCGTCACCGGCCGGCATGACGATGATCGATCCGCGGCGGGCCTGAGGGGTCGCCCCGCGGGGTGGGCAGCATCCCCATGTCCCATTTTTGGCGACTCCGGGCCGCCCCGAACCGCAAAATGTGGGACATGAGTCGCCAAAATCGGGACGAGGGCCGGGTCAACGCGGACGCGTTGACAAGCGCGCGGGCGGGAAGGCGGCGTCCCGCAACGGTCCGGTCGGGGCTCGACCGCGACGACAGACCCCGCGGACCGGGTCAGGAGCGCGGAGCGCTGCCCGTGTCGTCGGACCGCGGCGGAACCGCGCTCTCCGACGGAGCCGGAGCGTCGGCACCCGCGCCGGGGGTCGTGGCATCCGGTGCCTCCTTGGGCAGGAGCAGCGGACGGTCGACCGTCTTGGTGACCTTGGCCGGGTCGACGGCGAGCAGCATGAGCGAGACGCTCACGAGCACGACGATGAAGGTCGCGCCGGCGGCGACGAGGCCCACGACGAGCGCGCGCTGGATCTGATCCGCCGGTCGGGCCTGGAAGAACCCCATCGACATGAGCGTGATGAACCCGGCGAACAGGGCGGCGCCGAAGGCCAGGCCCAGAAGCTGGACGGGCTTCATCAGGTCGCGGCGGGTGGTGGGCTTGTCGGTCATGACGCGGCCTCCTCGGAGGGTACGGCCGGAACGGGCTCGGGGCGGCGCGGCGAGAAGCCGGCGATCGCGAGGAACACGGCGACGACCGCCGCGTACCCGCCGAAGAGTCCCACGGCGATGGTGATCCCGGTCAGCGTGAACGAACCCGCGCCGGTGATGTCGTAATTGAGGGCGTACTGCGCCGGGGTGAGCAGCAGCACCGCACCCAGGACCAGACTCAGGATGCCGATGAGCACGCCGTCCCGCGCGCCGGCGGTGCGTCCCGCCTTGCGGTCGCGCAGCGCACCGATCAGCTCGATGAGTCCCGTCAGGATCGCCCACGAGATCACCAGGCCGAAGAACATGCCGGTGGTGCGCCAGGACGCGACGCTCGCGAGCAATCCGGCCAGCAGCGACACCGACGCCAGCAGCACCGGGATCGTCCGCTCGCCGCGCGGGGCGATGAGCCAGGCCGCGAGAGCGAACACCAGGCCCGTCGCGAGCGCGAAACCGCTGAAGACGCCCAGGCCCAGCGGGGCCGAGTGGTCGGACGAGAACGTGACCATGACGGCCGCGAGCGCGGCGAAGAGCGCGCGCGCCAGTTGGAGGTGGCGGGCGTCGAAGGAGCGTGCGGCGGAGGGAGTGGTCACGGAGGGTCCCCGAGAGACGGTGTCGATGGCATCCAGTCTATTCCTCGGTGCCTGGGCGCCTCCCGGGGAACCTCGATGACGAATCAGTCGACGAGCGCGCGCTCGCGATGCTGCTCCGCGAGCGTGCGCTCGACCGCGGCGGCCACGCGGGCATCCTCGGCCTGCTGACGACGGCGGCGGCGATTCCTCAGCAGCCGGGGTCCGAAGACGACGGCGGCGACGATGAGGGCGACGACCAGCAGGAGCGGCCAGGGAACCGCCCAGCCCATCGTCGAGGCGACGAGCGGGTCGAGGGTCGAGGTGGAGCCGGCGGCATCCGTCACCACGGGCGTGGCCGTGACGGAGGCGAACAGCACGCCCATCGCGGCGACGGCGGGCAGGCGCACGTCGCGCTCCCACGCGTCGCCGGGCAGCAGCGTCGGCGCGGCCGCCTCGGGCGTCGCCTCGGCGCGGGCCGCACCGAAGGGCCCGGTGACGGCGTCGGTCTCGTCGGCGCTGAGCGAGACGTTGCCGGTGTTGTGCAGTCGGTAGTGCACCGTGGCGTCACCGAACAGGAACGGGATGACACCGCCGTCCCACCGCACGGCGAGGTCGTCGATGGCGAGCGCCGGGGCGAGATCGCCCCCCACGCGGATGCCGGTGCGGATGCCGAGGCGCCGGTCGACGTTGACGTTGGCACCGGCGTCGGCGACGGTGAGCGAGGTCACGACGCCGCCCGCGTAGTCGCCGGGGGTGGCGTTGGCGGGGACGTCGACCGAGAAGGGCACCTCGACGGTCTGACCCGCGGCGACGCTCACGTGGGTCTGCGGCACCGAGACCCAGGCGCCGACGCCCACCGACTGCTCGCCGGCCACCTTCAGATCGAGGGCGCCGGTCGAGGTGGTGTACCCGTCGGCCGCGTAGACCTCGAGCTCGACGGGCTCGGTGCCGCGATTGGCCACGACGATCCCGTCGTCGAGGTGCGCGCCGGGGTTGAGCGTGTAGGCGTAGTTCGTGCGGTCGTCGCCGAGGGCGTTCGAGGCGGTGCGCACGGTCCAGGTGACATCGTCGGTCGCGGCCTGCGCGGGGGCGGCGGCGAGAAGACCGGCCGCGCCGACGGCGGCGGCGAGCACGACGGCACCGACGCGCTCGAGGAGGGGGATGCGGATCATGATGGGGTCCTTCGGGTGGACGCCGGCGGGGAGCGGGGCTCCCCGCCGGCGCGGTTCGCTGGTCAGCCGGCCAGCGCGGTGAGGGTCAGGGTCGCGCGGTAGCTTCCCTTGTCGATCGAGTTGGGGACCTTCAGGTCGAGGTCGGCGCCGACGACACCGGCGCTGCGGTCGTGGCCCGCGGGGGCCGAACCGAGCACCCGCGAGACGGCCAGACCGTCGCCACCGTCGTAGCCCGAGCCGACCGCGGCACCCGCGACGGCCCCGGCGCCCGGGGTGACGACCTTGGGCGTCCAGCCGAGGAACGAACCCTTTAACGTCTTGCCGTTGTCGACGAAGTCGCCCACCGACGCCGAGACCGACCAGGCGGCCTTGCTGCGGCGGGTGTCGGTCACGGTGATCGGGTTGATCTGTCCGGTGGCCTCGAAGTACTGCAGGTTCTTCTCCTCGGCGGTGCCGAGGTCGACCAGTCCGTTGTGACCGTTGATGGTCCACCCGAACTCACCGGGCGCGCCGGTGGGGACGTCGACCTGGATGTCCTGGCCGTCGCCGTGGTTGGGGTGGATGGTGACCTCGTCCTGGATCGTGCCCACGGCCTCGGCCGGCTTCGCGCCGTTCTCGGGACCGCACCACAGCACCTTCTTCAGCTCGACGGCCGCGTTGGGCGCGTCGCAGGTTCCGGAGCGGATGTTCTGCACGACCAGCTGGTCCTTCTTGACCTGGACCTTGACGTACGAGCGCACGTGCTCCTGGTTCTGCACGGAGTTGTACCAGTAGTTGGCCGGGTTCAGCGGGTCGGCACCGTTCCCGGCACCGCTCGTCCCGCTGTTGTCGGGGGCGGTGATGTCGTAGTACTTCGAACCGGATGCCGTGTTCGCGGTCACGTAGACCACACCGCCGGGACCCTCGAAGACCTCGTCCTGGCCGGGCTTCTCGTCGGGGTTGGCCTTGGCGCCGTTCTTGATCTCGTACGAGCGCGAGTAGCTGTGGTCGTGGCCCTGGAGCACCAGGTCGACACCGAGCTTCGAGAACGCCGTCGGGAAGTCGACGCGGCGCACCTTGTTGTCGGCATCCTTCGCGTGATCCGCCGGCGAGTAGATCGCGTGGTGGTAGACGAGGACGGTGTACTTGGCATCCGCCCCGTGCTTGTTGACGACGTCGGTCACGTACGCGATGTGCGCCTCGTCACCGCCGCCGCCCTGCGAGGTGGCGTAGCTGTTGCTGTTGAGGTCGATGTACAGGACGTCCTTGTACATGAACCAGTAGTCGCCGCCGGACTCGTTGCCGGTGCTGCCCGAGCCCTTGCGGTAGTAGGCGCCCGAGCGGTCGGTGTTGGGCGTGTAGAGGTGCTGCTCGTAGGCCTTGCCGCCCACGTCGTGGTTGCCGATCGTGGCGACCCACGGGTACTGGCGCAGCTGGTCGGGCGCGAGGAACGCGTTCCACTGGGCCTCGGTGTTGGCGGTCTCGACCTGGTCACCGCCCGAGACGAGCAGTTCGGCGTGGGGGTTCGCCCCGACGGCCACGTTCATCGTCTCTTGCCAGCCGGCCTGGTCCTTGGCCAGGTCGCCCGACGCACCGATCTGCGGGTCTCCGAAGAACAGGAAGTCGTAGTCGCCCTCGAACGACTGCGTCGTGAAGGCAGAGGTCGACGACCAGTTGCCCTCGGAACCGACGCGGTACGAGTACGCCGTGTTCTCGGCCAGGCCGGTGATCGTCGCGTGCCGGTTGAAGCCGCCGCTCGAGGCGATGTTGGCGGTTCCGGATGCCGAGAACGTCGTCGCCGACGCGGGGAACTGGCCGTTCACGAGGGTCGAGGTCGGGGCGACCTGGACCGTCTGGGCGGTGTCGGCCGAGGAGTACCAGGTGACGATGCGCTGGGTCTCGTCCGCCCCGACGCCGAGGATGACGCCGGAGAGGGTGGCCGTGGTGTCGGCCATCGCCGCCGGGACGGCCGCGGTGCCCGAGAGTACGAGCGACGCGCCGATCGCGGCGGTTGCGATCCACGAGACACGGCGACGCGTGCGCGCGGCGTGCTCCGTCGATGCGATGAGGAACATGGGTGTCCGTTCTTTGGGGAGGGTCGTGATGCAGGCCCGCCGGTCGCGAGCGCTCCCCACGCTCCGCCCGCTGGGTGACATCCGCGTGAATAGTTGACCCAGCACACGTATCGGGAGGGCCAACACGTTCACTCGATGCCGAGCACCCGCTGCACGAACCAGACCAGGCCGGCGAGGGTCACCGCGATGGCGAGCAGCGCGCTCGCCCACATGCCCATGCGGGGTGCGCGACGGCGCAGGAGCACGAGCAGCGGGAAGACGACGACGATGATGCCGATCTGCACGGCCTCGATGCCGACGTTGAACACCAGCAGCGACCACAACAGGGTCCACGACCAGGGCTCGTCGATCCCGAGCGCCGAGGCGAAGCCCAGGCCGTGCACCAGACCGAAGAGGAACACGACGCCCACGCGCAGCCAGCCCGCGCGATCCAGGCGCAGGAAGCCGTGCGCGTGGGACAGGTCCTGGTCGACCCGGCCGCCGCGCCACAGCCGCCAGAGGTACCAGGCGCCGACGACCGCGATCGAGAGGGCGATGGTCGGCTCGACGACCTCGGGCGGCGCGGCCACCACGCCCGTGGCGGCGAGAATGAACGTCACCGAGTGCGCGACGGTGAACGTCGTCGCGGCGATGACCACCTCGCGCAGCCGCCGCGAGCCCACGATCAGGGCGAGCAGGAACAGGATGTGGTCGATCCCGGTGAGCAGGTGCTCGGCGCCGAGGCGGAAGAACTCCCAGAAGCGCTCGAGCGGCGTCTGCGCGGTCGTGAACGCCGAGTGCTCGGCATCCAGGACCGTGCTGCCCTCGTGCAGATCCAGGGCGTACGTGAGGATCGTCTTGGTGTCCTTCACGAACCCCTCGTCGTCGGCGAAGAGCCCGGCGGTGACCTCGTGACCGTTCTCGGTCGGGCCGCAGGCGTAGTCCACCGTCACGACGGCGTAGGGCGCGCCGTCCTGCCAGGTCATGGTCACGTCATCGGCCATCGTGGGAGCGCACGGTTCTCCGGCCGCGGCGACGCGGAACCGCTCCCCCACATAGGCGGCGACGGTGTCGCGGTGGGCGACGAGGGCCGCGGCCTGCGCGTCGGCATCGCCGTCGTCGAAGGCGGCCGTGCCGTCCTGGTAGAGCGGGTCGTCGCGCTCGGCGTCGGCCGCCGAGACCACGAGCAGGTCGTATTCGAGCTGCAGCTGCGCCCGCACGACGCCCGGGCCGTCTCCGGCCAGGTCGGCGTACACCACCGACTGGAAGCCGTGCGCGGCGGCGGGTGCGGCGAGCGAGACCAGAGCCGCGAGGGCGGCGGCGAACACAAGGACGCGAGCGAGGACGCGCCGGAGAAGAACGGACATGGACACCTTTCCGCCCGAAGCGTGCGCGACGGGTGTGAACGGTTGCCCGCGGTGGGGCGAACGGCAACGGAACGTCCGCCCGTCGTTCGCCCGCTCGTCAACCGCGTCGTCCAGGGTGAGGGGGTGAAGAGCAGGGTCTCGATGGTGGCGGCGATCGCGATGGCGGCGGTCCTCGCCGGGTGCGCACCCCAGCCGGGGTGGTCGTCGATGCGCGCGGCTCCGGCCGCGATCGGTTCGCCGGCGGCCGGTTTCGCCCCCGCCACGGCCCCCGCCCC
>NZ_QAJB01000024.1:0-3972 GCF_003061325.1 Microbacterium sp. HMWF026 | reverse complement strand
GCGAAGTCGCCGGGCACGTTCACGCGGAAGGTGACTGTTCCGGAGGCGTCGGCGGCGGGGATGCCGGTGATGGTGAGGGGCTGGCTGTGCAGTACCGCTCGTACCTGCTCACCGGCCGTGAGGCCGGTGACCGTGACGGTGAACGAGGATCCCTGGGCGACGCGCGTGGTGCTGGCCGTGGCGGTGGCGGTGGTCGCCGCGGGGGCGCCGGTGGTGCCGGGGGTGGGCTGCGCGGAGGCCGTGGGCGTCGCGGTCGGCTGCGGCGTCGCGGTGGGCTGCGCTGTCGCGGTCGGTTCCGGCGTCGCCGTGGGCGTCGCGGTCGGCTGCGGCGTCACGGTGGGCTGCGGCGTCGCCGTCGGCGTGGGCGTCGTGGTCGGCGTCGGCGCCCCGGTCGGGGTCACCGTCACGCTCATCGTGACGGTGCGCAGCGCCGGCAGCACCTCTTCGTCCTTGCTCATGTCCAGCACGGGACGATCGCCGGCGGCCCAGTGGATCCGTCCGATGCGGGTGTCACGACCGTTGCCCGCCACCCCGTCGCCCCACGTGTGGTACACGTACAGCTCGTTGCCGTCGTCGTCGGTGGTCACCGCGCCATGGCCCGGTCCCTGCGGATAGGTGAGGTAGTCCCAGACGCCGGCGGGCATCGGCACGCTCTTCATCAGCGGCGTCGTGTACTTGTGCCAGTTGTCGATGTCCATCAGGTCGCTGTCGAGGTCGGCCCACACGCCGCCCACGACGTAGCGGGGGCTCACGCCGTCGCTCGAGTAGATGAGGTAGATCTTGCCGTCGCGTTCCATCGCGAACGACCCCTCGGCCAGTCGCAGCTCCCACGACAGCGACGGCGAGATGACCGGCTTCGCCTCGCCGACGATGCGGGTCGGGTTCTGCGGGTCGACCTTGGCGATCCAGGTGAGCGGGTCACCGAACCCGGGCGAGGTGTAGCGCTGCGACCAGGTGTAGTACGCCTGGCCGTTCGCCTCGAAGTAGGTCATGTCGAGGCTGATGTTGCGGTAACCGTCGCGGCCCAGCGGGCTGCCGTCGGCCTTCAGCACGGCGGTCGGCTTCGACCAGTCGGCCGGGTTCGCGGGGTCGCCGCCGTCGCGCAGCTGCATGATGTGCGACTGAACCGTCTGCCAATCGCCGCCGTCGTTGGCCTGCGGATTGCCGGAGTTGAAGCAGGGCGAGAACAGGATCGACAGCTTGCCGCCGATCTCGTGGATCTCGGGGGCCCAGTAGCACCCGGCGATCGTGCGACCGTCGGTGGTGGTGTCGCGCTTGGTGAGGCGGTTGAGCAGGTCGACTTCGCGCTGCGCGCCGCCGGCGGCATCCGAGAGGCCCTCGAAGGTGTCGGACACCCGGATCGGCAGGTGCGCCGAGGCGATGTTGTTGTTGTTCAGGTCGTCGGTGGCGATGAACAGGTACTGGGTCTTTCCGTCGCGTTCGTAGCGGTAGATCGTCGGATCCGCGCGGTTGGCGGCGAAGGGGACGCTGTAGTCCTTCTGCCGGACGGTGCCCGAGACGGTGTAGGTGCCGCTCTTCGCCCCGGCGACGGCGGCGAGGTCTTCGGCCTTCCAATCGACGGGCAGGGTCGCGGTTGAACCGTCGGTGTACGACAGGTCGACCTTGGTGGCGGCCAGCTCCGACGTCTCGCCGGCCTTCACCGTCGCCGGGGCCACGGATGCCGCGGTGTTCACGACGCGGTTGTAGCGCTGCGACAGTGCGGCGGCGAGGGCGCCGCCGACCAGAAGGGATCCGCTGGGTTCGGCATTCGCCACGCGAGCGCCGAACGCGGAGAGCGAGGGGGTGGCGACCGTCGAGAGCGCACCGGCCGAGACCTCGCCGCGGTTGCCGTCGACGACGATTCGCGACCGACGCCCCTCGTTCTCGGGGTTGAACGGGTCGGCCACCAGCTCGGTGCGCGAGAGGTCGACGACCGTGGTGCGCTGCGCCGCACCGTTGTCATCGGTCCACGACACCACGTAGCGCTTCTGCCCGGAGTCCCACACCGCGCGCGGCGCCGAGACGCCCCCGGTGGTGCCGAGATCGATGGTGCCGAGCTCGTCGAACTGCGCTCCCCGGTCGTCCGCGGCGCGGTAGATCGTCGCACCCGAGCGGGCCGTGGCATCCGGAACACCCGAGAGGAAGACCCGCGTCGTGATGAAGCCCAGGCGGCCGTCGGCGAAGTAGAAGGGCGAGGGAGCGGCGATGCCGCGCTGATCGACGTTGTCGACGCCGGCGTGCTCGCCCTTGGCGAAGACCACGCCGTAGTTGTTCTGCAGGGGCTGGGCCTGGTCGGCGGTCGAGCCGACGGCGAAGTGGATGCTGCGGGCCACGCTGTCCTGGTTGGCGTCGTGGTCGTCGGTGGGCGTGCGGGTGTAGGCGACCAGGTTCTGCCCCGTCGCGGCATCGAGCACCGACACCGTGAACGTCTTCGAGAAGGTGGTGTCGCCCCACGTCGCGGCGGCGGTGACCGACGCGGTGCGGGTCGCATCGCCGGTGTTCACGAGGGCGCCGTCGGCGACGGTGTCGCCGCTCCAGCGCAGGTCGACGCCCGGCACGGTCGGAAGAGCGGTTCCGGATGCCACGACCGGCGGGACGACGAGGGTCGACGTCAGGCGCGCCGAGAGTTCGGCGGCGGAATCGGCCGTGACGGTGATGCGAACCGGGGTGCCGGTCGCGGTGGAGCCGGCGAAGGAGGCCGTCGGGACGAGGGCGACGACCCCATCCGCCGAACCGGGCGCGGGTCGCACCACGCGACCGTCCTCGGAGACGACGTCGGGGTTGCTCGAGGTCCAGGTCAGCGTCGATCCCCCTGCGCCGGTGCGCGGCAGCGAGAGGTCGGAGGTCACGGCGGAGGTGTCGCCGAGGTCGACGGCGTCGGCGTCCTGTCGGGCGATGACACCGGCTGCGGGCGCGGCGATGTCGGCGATCTGGGTGGCCGAGAGGGCGGCGCGGTCGACGCGGACGTCGTCGATCGCACCGGCGAACAGCGGATCGGCGCCGTACAGCGACTTGCCGATCAATCCCGAGAAGGTCGCGGTGCCCACGGTCGCCGCCCCCGTGGCGTTCGTGGCCGTGGATGCCACGGCGACGCCGTCGACGTAGGTGGTGACGCGCTGGCCCGACTGCAGGGCGACCGCGACGTGGCTCCAGCGGGTCGCCGACGCGGGCCCGTCGTCGGCGGCGCGCTGTTCGCCGTTGGCCTTGACCGCGCCGATGAGCGTCCCGCCGCACTGCGGGGTGGCGAAGAGGTAGCGGTCGGCGGAGGAGCCCAGGCTGTACGCCCAGGCGCAGTCCTGCCCGCCGGACCACTTGATCCAGGCCGAGATGGTGACGTCACCGGTCGTGGCATCGGTCAGACCGGGGGCCATCTCGACGAAGGCCGCGCCGGAACCGGCTGCGCCGCCGGGGAGGGCCAGCGCGTGATCCGATCCGCCGCGCGGTCCGGCGACGATGGTCGCGCCGGCTCCCCGCACCGTGCCCGGGTGCGCGCCGGCGCCGTCGGCGACCGCGGTGCTCGCGGCCGCGGTGCCGAGCGGGAGCGCGTCGAAGTCGTACAGCAGGGCGGCGGTCGGAGGGGCCGCTTGAGCGGGGGCGATCCCGGTGACGAGGCCACCGCCCACCAGGGCGGCGGCGAGGGCGAGAGCCGCGGGTCGACGTGAACGCATGCGAGGGCCTTTCGGGCGGACGGGCGGAGCGGCTCGTCCGGTGCGCCCTCGGGGAGGCGACCGAACCGCACCTCTTCGTGGCGGCCAAGACGTCGGACGGGATTCGACGGACTCGGGTCGCGACCGACCTTAGGGCCCCGTCGTCACTGCGCGCAATACGAATGTGAACCTTAACGTCGTGATCTGATCGTTGCTGGACGGCGCCCTAGGGCGGCAATACGGTCCTAGCAAGTGTGAGCGCTAACACAGCGCCGACGGTCCCGGCAGAGCAGCCGCGAGGCCGCCCGGACGTGGAGGCACGAGC
>NZ_QAJB01000247.1:0-2687 GCF_003061325.1 Microbacterium sp. HMWF026 | reverse complement strand
CCCCTGCTCACTCCGCCGCCGGCCGGGGTCGCCCGTCCGGGACGGCGGCTGCGCCGCAGCTTCTCATGGATCACCGGGGTGTTCGTCGTGCTCGGCGTCGGGTGGTGGCTGCTGACGGTGCTCGCGGACGTGTTCGCGCGCTGACCGGCGTGCCGGCGGGCGTTTTCGTGCGCCGGGACGCGGGCCTGGCGGACGGGTTCGTGCGCCGGCCGGCATGCCGGGCGGACGTATTCGTGCGCCGATCGGCGGCTGAGGGCTGCCGGCCGGCCCATCCGCGCGCGTTCCTCGGAGAAACGCGCCGATCTCGGAAAAAAGCCGCCGATTCGTCCGAGAAGCGCGCCGTTCTCTGAGAAACGGGGACGCGGGCGGGCAGGTTCCGCCGGGGACGAGCCCGCTGTGATGCTGAGCATGCGTCGCGGGGGAAGCGCGCGGGCAGGTGCGGGACGCGCGCGTTCCTCGGAGACGTGCGCCGATCTCGGAGAAAAGCCGCCGATTCGTCCGAGAATCGTGCAGTTCTCCGAGAACCGTGCGGTGACTCGAGAGCAGGGGCGGCCCGCCTGCGGGGCGCCCGTGAACTCAGGCCATGCAGGGCGGACATGTCCGTGCGCCGATCGGCGTTCCGGTGGGCGTGTTCGTGCGCCGACCGGCGTGCCGGGCTCCGGAGAAACCGACTCCGCCGGTCGGGAAGACGCCCTGAAAGCCGCCGAACCGGAGAAACCTCCGGAGCCCGGCACGCGCGTCAGGCGCCCGCGTCATGCGCCCGGCACCGGCGCGTCAGGCACCCGGCACCGTCGCGTCAGGCGCTTGGCGCCGGAGCGAAGCACGCGGCACGCGCCCGGCACCGACGCAACACGCGCGTCAGGCCACCGGCACCGGAGCGTCAGGCACCCGGCTCCGGCGCGGCGAGCGCGTCAGGCGCCGCGCGTCGCGCGCCAGAGCTCGCGGCGCGACTCCTGCGCCACGGGATCGGGCACCGGCAGCGACGCCAGCAGGCGGCGCGTGTAGTCGTCGCGCGGCTCGGTCAGCACCTGAACCGTCGTGCCCTGCTCGCGGATCACTCCCTGACGCAGCACGACGACGCGGTCGGCGACCTCGTCGACGACGGCGAGGTCGTGGCTGATGAACAGGCACGCGAAGCCGAACTCGGCCTGCAGCTGGGCGAACAGCTGCAGCACGCGCGCCTGCACCGACACGTCGAGCGCCGAGGTGGGCTCGTCGGCGATCAGCAGCTTGGGGTCGAGCGCGAGCGCCCGGGCGAGCGAGGCGCGCTGACGCTGACCGCCCGACAGCTCGTGCGGGTAGCGGTCGCCGAAGGCCTGCGGCAGCTGCACCGCGTCGAGCAGCTCGTTCACGCGCTGCCGCGCCGCGCGGGCGCCCGAGGCGCGCTTGTGCACGACAAGCGGCTCGGCGATGCACTCGGCGATCGTCAGCAGCGGGTTGAAGCTCGTCGCCGGGTCCTGGAAGACGAAGCCGATGTCGGGCCGGGTCTTCGCGAGCTGCCGCGGCTTGGCGCCGTTCATCTCGGTGCCCAAGACCTTGAGCGAACCCCCGACCACGGAGGTCAGGCCGACCATCGCGCGGCCGATCGTGGTCTTGCCCGATCCGGACTCGCCGACCAGACCCAGCACCTCGCCGGGTCCGATCCAGAAGTCCACGCCCTTCACGGCGACGACCCCGGCCGAACCGAAGCGGCCCGGGTACCCGATCTCGACCTTCTCGGCGACGACCAGGCTGCCCGCGGGCGGCGCGGTGGGCGCGGGGGTGTCGAGCGACTGGTGCGCGCTCTTGCCGCGACCCACGTGGGGCACGGCCGCGAGCAGGTCGCGCGTGTACTCCTGCTGCGGAGCCGCGAACAGCTCCCGCACGGGAGCCTGCTCGACGATGTCGCCGCGGTACATCACGATCACGCGGTCGGCGAGGTCGGCGACGACGCCCATGTTGTGGGTGATGAGCACGATCGTCGCGCCGAACTCCTCGCGGCAGGTGCGCAGCAGGTCGAGGATCTCGGCCTGCACGGTCACGTCGAGCGCGGTGGTGGGCTCGTCGGCGATAATCAGGCCGGCATCCAGCACCAGGGCCATCGCGATCACGACGCGCTGCTTCTGACCGCCCGAGAACTGGTGCGGGTAGTCGTCGACGCGCTTCTCGGGATCGGGGATGCCGACCCGGCGCAGGATGTCGACCGCCTTGGCCTTGGCCTCGGCCTTCGACAGCTTCTCGTGCGCCCGCAGGCCCTCGGCGATCTGCCACCCCACCGTGTAGACGGGGTTGAGCGCCGTCGACGGTTCCTGGAACACCATGGCCGCGTCACGCCCGCGCATCTCGCGCAGTTGCGCGCCGGTGGCGTGGACGATGTCGGTCTCGCCGCCGTCGCGGCCGCGCACGATGACCGCACCCGACAGGGTCGCCGTCTCGGGCAGCAGCCCCAGGAGCGTGTTCGCCGTCACGGTCTTGCCCGAGCCCGACTCTCCGACGATGGCGAGCACCTCGCCGGCGCGGGCCTCGAGAGAGATCCCGTTGATCGCCGCGACGGGCGCGCCGTCGGTGGCGAAGGTGACGCGCAGGTCGTCGACGCGGGCGACGGATGCGGCGGTGCCGGTCATGAGGGGCTCCCGTCGGAGGAGGTGGATGCCGGCGGCCCGGCGGGGGCGGCCGTGGCCGACGCCTCGGCGGGGGACGTCGAGGGG
>NZ_QAJB01000246.1:0-2517 GCF_003061325.1 Microbacterium sp. HMWF026 | reverse complement strand
AGCCTATGGTGGCGCCCCCCGCACACGGCCCGGGCGATGTCGGCGCGCCCAACTAGACTGACTCCCGTCCGGCCCCTGCGATCTTGGAGCTCAGCCGCGTGACCACCCCGAACCCCGCCGCCCGCACGTCCCCCTCCGACTCCGCTGCCGCGCGGGCGACGGCGACAGCCGACACCGTCGAGAACGCGATCGCCACGCCCGAGAAAGAGCAGCCCTACGGCGCCCTCGGCCTGAAGAGCGACGAGTACGCCCAGATCCGCGAGATCCTCGGCCGCCGCCCCACCAGCGGTGAGCTGGCGATGTACTCGGTCATGTGGAGTGAGCACTGCTCCTACAAGTCGAGCAAGATCTACCTGCGGCAGTTCGGCCAGAAGGTCAGCGACGAGATGAAGACCCGCCTCATGGTGGGCATGGGCCAGAACGCCGGCGTCGTCGACGTGGGCGACGGCTGGGCGGTCACCTTCAAGGTCGAGTCGCACAACCACCCCAGCTACATCGAGCCCTTCCAGGGCGCGGCCACCGGCGTCGGCGGCATCGTCCGCGACATCATCTCGATGGGCGCGCGTCCGGTCGCGGTCATGGACCAGTTGCGCTTCGGGGCGATCGACCACCCCGACACCCCGCGCGTCGTCCACGGCGTCACGAGCGGCATCTCGTTCTACGGCAACTGCCTGGGCCTGCCCAACATCGGCGGCGAGACGGTCTTCGACGCGGTCTACCAGGGCAACCCGCTCGTCAACGCCCTCGCGGTGGGCGTCATGCGCCACGAAGACATCAAGCTCGCCAACGCCACCGGCGTGGGCAACAAGGTCGTGCTCTTCGGTGCCCGCACGGGTGGCGACGGCATCGGCGGCGCGAGCATCCTGGCATCCGACACCTTCGCCGACGGCGGACCCACCAAGCGCCCCGCGGTGCAGGTCGGCGACCCGTTCGCCGAGAAGGTGCTCATCGAGTGCTGCCTCGAGCTCTACAAAGACGACCTGGTCGAGGCGATTCAAGACCTCGGGGCCGCCGGCATCTCGTGCGCCACGAGCGAGCTGGCCGCCAACGGCGACAGCGGCATGAAGGTCGAGCTGTCGAAGGTGCTGCTGCGCGACCCGTCGCTGACGCCCGAAGAGATCCTCATGTCGGAGTCGCAGGAGCGCATGATGGCGATCGTCGCGCCCGAGAAGCTCGATGCTTTCCTCGCCGTCGTCGGCAAGTGGGACGTCGAGACGAGCGTCCTCGGCGAGGTCACCGGCGACGGCCGTCTCGTCATCGACTGGTACGGCGAGCGCATCGTCGACGTCGACCCCTCGACGGTCGCCGTCGACGGCCCGGTCTACGAGCGTCCCGTGGCGTACCCCGCGTGGATCGACGCCCTCAACGACGACACCGCCGCGACGCTGGAACGGGCGACGGATGCCGACACCCTCCGCGCACAGTTCACCACCTTGGTCGCCAGCCCCAACCTCGCCGACACCTCGTGGATCACCAACCAGTACGACTACTACGTGCTGGGCAACACCGCGCTGAGCTTCCCCGACGACGCCGGCATGATCCGCGTCGACGAAGAGAGCGGTCTGGGCTTCGCGATCGCGACCGACTGCAACGGCCGTTACAACCAGCTCGACCCCTACAACGGCGCCAAGCTGGCCCTGGCCGAGGCCTACCGCAACGTCGCCGTCACGGGCGCCGTCCCGACGGCCGTCACCGACTGCCTCAACTTCGGCAGCCCCGAGAACCCCGAGGTCATGTGGCAGTTCAGCCGGGCCGTCGAGGGTCTTTCCGACGGCTGCCTCGAGCTCGGCATCCCGGTCACCGGCGGCAACGTGTCGTTCTACAACCAGACGGGCGACCAGCCGATCCACCCGACCCCCGTCGTGGGTGTCCTGGGCATCATCGACGACGTCGCCGCGCGCATTCCGAGCGGCTGGCAGGATGCCGGCGAGAACCTCTACCTGCTCGGCACCACCGCCGACGAACTCGACGGCTCGCAGTGGGCCGGCACGATCCATGACCACCTCGGCGGTCGCCCGCCCCGGGTCGACCTGGCGCAGGAGCGCAAGCTCGCCGAGCTGCTGCAGGCCGCCGGGTCGCAGTCGCTCGTCTCGAGCGCGCACGACCTGTCGTCGGGCGGCCTGGCGCAGGCCCTGGCCGAGGGCGTGATGCGCTTCGGCATCGGAGCCCGCGTGTGGCTCACCGAGCTCATGGAACGCGACGGGGTGGATGCCACCGCGGCGCTGTTCAGCGAGTCGACCGGCCGTGTGCTGGTCAGCGTCCCCCGCGAAGAAGACGTCAAGTTCCGCGGCCTGTGCGATGGCCGCGGCTACCCGGTGCTGCGCATCGGCGTCACCGACGTCGAGCCGGGCACCGAGGCATCCCTCGAGATCCAGGACGTCTTCACGGTGCCGCTGTCCGAACTGCGCCGCCTGTCGACCGAGACGCTCCCGGCGGTCTTCGGACCGACCATCACCGAGCCGGTCGCCTGAGCCGACCGCCGCGCGGGCTGCTCCGGTCCGCGCGGCAGCGGTGACC
>NZ_QAJB01000245.1:0-2212 GCF_003061325.1 Microbacterium sp. HMWF026 | reverse complement strand
CACCCTAGGCATCCCGGCCGGGTCGCGGCATCCCCCGCCCCACCCCGGGAGACCCGCGGGGGTGTTCCGATGGATGGATGCCACAGCACCCTCGCCCGTGGCTTGTGTGCACCCTCCAACGTCGGTGCCGGTGCGGTCGCTAGGGTGGAAAGCGTGACCGACCAGCCCGATCTCTACACCACCGCCGGCAAGATCGCGGACCTGCGCAACAGGTTCCAAGAGGCGGTCGTCGATGCCGAAGCCACCGCCCGCGACAAGCAGCACGCGAAGGGCAAGCTCACCGCGCGCGAGCGCCTCGAGATGCTGGTCGACCCCGGCTCGTTCGTCGAGCTCGACGAGTTTGTCCGTCACCGCACGACGGCCTTCGGCATGGACAAGTCCCGCCCCTACGGCGACTCGGTCGTCACCGGCACGGGCACGATCCACGGCCGCACGGTCGCGGTGTACGCCCAGGACTTCTCGACCTTCGGCGGATCGCTCGGCGAGGTCGCCGGCGACAAGATCATCAAGGTGATGGAGCTGGCGCTGCGCAGCGGCATCCCGATCATCGGCATCCTGGACTCCGGCGGCGCCCGCATTCAGGAGGGCGTGGTCGCGCTCGGCAAGTACGGCGAGATCTTCCGCCTCAACACCGCCGCCTCGGGCGTGATCCCGCAGATCTCGATCATCATGGGACCCGCCGCCGGCGGAGCGGTGTACTCCCCCGCCCTCACCGACTTCGTGATCATGGTCGACAAGACCAGCCAGATGTTCGTGACTGGCCCCGACGTCATCAAGACCGTCACCGGCGAGGACGTCGGCATGGAGGAGCTCGGCGGCGCCCACACGCACAACACCCGCTCGGGCGTCTCGCACTACCTCGCCGACGACGAGGACGACGCGATCGACTACGCGCGCGGCCTGATCGGCTACCTCCCCGACAACAATCTGGCCGAGATCCCCGTCTACGACACCCCGTTCGAGTTCGAGACGACGGATGCCGATCGCTCGCTGAACACGATCATCCCCGACTCCCCCAACCAGCCCTATGACATCCACACCGTCATCGCGGGCATCGTGGACGCCGGGGAGTTCCTCGAGGTGCAGCCGCTCTTCGCCCCCAACATCGTGATCGGCTTCGGCCGCATCGAGGGGCGCACCGTGGGCGTCATCGCCAACCAGCCCTCGCAGATGGCCGGCACGCTCAACATCGACGCGGGCGAGAAGGCCAGCCGCTTCGTACGCTTCTGCGACGCGTTCTCGATCCCGATCGTGACGCTCGTCGACGTCCCCGGCTACCTGCCCGGCACCGACCAGGAGTGGACGGGCGTCATCCGCCGCGGCGCCAAGCTGCTCTACGCCTACGCCGAGGCCACCGTCCCGCTGGTGACGGTGATCCTGCGCAAGGCCTACGGCGGCGCGTACATCGTCATGGGCTCCAAGCAGCTGGGCGCCGACATCAACCTCGCCTGGCCCACGGCCGAGATCGCCGTCATGGGCGGCCAGGGCGCGGTGAACATCCTCTACCGCGGCGAGATCAAGCGCGCCGAAGAGGCCGGCGAGGACGTCGCCGCCGTGCGCACGCGGCTCGCGAACGAGTACACCTACAACGTGGCATCCCCGTTCCTCGCCGCCGAGCGCGGAGAGCTCGACGGCATCATCGAGCCCGCTCAGACGCGCGTGTCGATCGCCAAGGCCCTGCGCGCCCTCCGCAACAAGCGCGCGAGCCTGCCGGCCAAGAAGCACGGGAACATCCCGCTGTGAGCGACACCGGCCCCGAGGTCGCGCCCGGCGCCGGCCTGCCGCCCGTCGTGGCGGAGGTCGTGCGCGGCACGCCCACCGAAGAGGAGCTGGCCGCGGCGATCGTCGTGGTCACCGAGTCGTACGTGCGCGAGGTGGCCGAGGCGACCGTCCCCGACGTCGCTGCCCGGTCGCGGTGGGAGCTGTCGGCCCGCGGCCTGCGCACCCCGCTGGACCGCGGCGCCGGCTGGCACGGCTTCACCGGCTGAACTGTCCCCCGAAATACCTACAGACGGCGCTCGCCGAGTGCCGAATACTGGAGGAGCTGGAACGCATCACGCGTTCGGTCGGTCCGCTCTCTCGAGCCGGTTCCGGCCGCGTGGACGGTTTTCGGGTAACCGTCCACCCGGGTGAGGGGCCGGCGACTACGCCGCCCCTCACCCCCACCTCCCCTGCGGCGGTAACGGTATTTGTCGACGGATCCCCCACCCCC
>NZ_QAJB01000244.1:0-10292 GCF_003061325.1 Microbacterium sp. HMWF026 | reverse complement strand
GTGAAGGCCCGCAGATCCGCCTCGGCGAGACCGAGCGCGGCCGCCGCGGCCGGTGGCGGGACGTCGACGATGCGGGCCAGCGCGTCGTCGCGCAGCCCCAGGACGCCCGCGCGCCACCCGGCGATCCCGGCGAGAGTCACGACGAGGTCGACGGGTGCGTCGGCGGAGAGCTGCGCCTGCCCGGCGGCGAGCGCGTGCCGGAAGCGAGCCGCCGATCCACCCGCCGCCACCACCGCGGTGGCGGCGCGGTCGAGGTCGAGACCGGGCACCGGCGTCGGCACGCCGCGCGGGGGCTCGGCGTCGGCCTGATGACCGGGGCGACGGATCACGCGCGCCCCTCGACCCACCGCAGGTAGGCGGTGTAGCGCTGGTGCAGGTACTTCAGGGCGGTGAGGTCGTCGAAGTCGCGGCCGTAGAGCTTGCCCGTCGTCGACATCGCGCGCAGACGCGCCTCGATCGAGGTCAGCCGGCGCGACGCCTCGACCGCCGAGACCCCGTCGAGGCCGGCATCCAGCTGCGTCAACAGGTCGCGCACCGGATCCTCGGCGCCCCGGCCGAGGGCGTCGTACTGACGGCACGACTCGGCGAAGACGTCGCTCAGCCAGCTCATCGTGTCGGTCGACAACTCGCGCTCGACGCCCACGTCGAATCGCGGGTGCGTGGGGTTGGGCAGGAGTTTCCCGCGCAGGACGAAGGGCACCATCGCTGCGACGTCGGCGAGCGAGACCGCGTCGCGCCCCCGGAACCACGCCACGGCCTTGGCGTAGACGATGAGGGTCTGCAGCGCCCGCACCGACAGACCGTTCAACGTCTGCGCGCCGAGATCGGCCATCAGATCCGCTCCGGAATTCGCCTCGATGGTCTCGGCCACGCGCCCGCCCGCGGTGGTCACGGTGTCCTTCGTGCGGTACTCGAACCGGCGCCCGCCGCCCTGGACGAACTCGAAGTGGCTGAGGAAGAACTCCAGGCGTCGTCGCACCTCGGCCGGCACCGGCACCGCCCGGATCGCCGCTCGCATCGCGGTCTGCTCGTCGGGGCCGAAAACCAGCTCGGCCGGAACGTGCTCCTCGGGCTTCTCACCCGCCTCGACGCGGGTGATGAGCTCGTCGAGGAATCGACTGTTGAAGCCCGCCGCCGGCACCGTCACGTCCATGCGGTCGCGCAGCGCCTGGATGACCGGGAAGGTCCCGCCGCCCGCGTCGTCGTTGGCGGTGAAGAACCAGCTCTCGACGCCCTCCGCCGGGGCGGTGCGCCGCATCTGGTCGTGACTCTCGACGTACCCCTCGGCCACCATCGTCAGCAGCGCCGACTGGGTCTTGGTGGGGATGCGGTTGTACTCGTCGACGATCTTCACGGGTCGCGAGAGCCAGTCGCGCCACGCGACGCCCACCTCGGCGAGACTCGACGCGTTCATCAGGTCGCGGGGAAGGGGGATGCCGACCAGGTCGCTGATCGTGAGCTGCGGCTGACCCTGCTGCACGCCGCGCCGCACGTCGTCGGGCGTCGACCCCGACAGGACCCCCATGAGCACGGCGACGGTCGTCTTGCCACGCCCCGGACCGCCGATGAGCAGACACCTCCCGCCGACGGCGAAGCTCAACAGCGGCAGCAGCACGTTCGACGAGAACGACGGTTCGCTCGGCAGGGTCAGCTCGGCCCCGGCATCGCCCAGGGTGAAGGCCAACGGCGCCCCGCTCGAGAACTCGACGTCGTAGTACGGCGAGATGACGGCGCGGTTGACGATCCAGTAGTAGGTCTGCCGCAGCTTCTCGTCGAGGGGCACGGCCGACGCGTCCGGCGGCGAGCGGAACAGATCCGCCGCGGTGAGCGGGGCGACCCCGTCGCCGACGCCCGAGGTGGTGGGTGACTGCGAGAGCCTGTGCCAGCGGTCCGCCATCGCGCCAGCCTAACCGGCCGCCCGCCGCTGCAGCTCCTGCTGCTCGGCGTACGGCCGCCCCTCCATCGGGGCCGCGAACGAGCTCGCGTCCGCCATCGCCCGACGGATGGCGGGCAGAGCGGACGCCACCCGCTCGGCGACCGAGCCGCGCACCTCGAACCACGGCACGGGCTGGGCCGCGAGCACCTCGCGGAAGCGTTCCTGCATCCCCGCGCGGATGTGCTCGCCGTCGCGCATCCCGTCCTGGACGAAGGGGATCTCGTCTCCGGTGAGGATGTACAGCGCGGGGCGGTGAGCGGCGGCCCTCGCGTGGATCCGCGGCGCCGGAGAGCCCACGTAGCGTTCGTGCCACAGCGCCGTGGCGAGCACGTCCGTGTCGCACACCAGCACCGGTCGCGGGGCGCGGCGCGCGGCATCCCGTTCCCACCCGATCTGACGGTCGACGACGAGGTCGAACTCGTCGCTGCGCCACGGAGCGTCCAGTCCGCCCTCGCGCGTCACGCTCAACTCGCGGCCGTACTCGGGCACCCACAGCGTGCCGAGTTCGGCGGCGAGCGCCTCGGCGAGCGTGGTCGACCCGGTCGATTCGGCTCCGAGGACGACCACGCGGGCAATCAGATCGGCACGCACCGCGGGCGAGAGCTCGTGCCAGTGGGCGTCCGGATCCGCGCGGATCGCCGTGCCCGACACCGGGTTCAGCCGCCGGCCCGGGTCGACCTGCTCCCACGCGGCACCGAGACGGCGCGCCAGCTCGGCCCCGTACTCGTCGGAGGTGAAGACGACGTCGACCGGCTCGTCGACGAGACCGGCGATGGTCGCGGTGTGCGCCTGCCACGCGGTGTCGGAGGCGAAGTCGACCGGGGTGTCGTCGAGCAGGTCGACCACGCGCACGGTCGGGTGGTTCTCCCGCACCCAGGCGGCCCGCCGCTCGAGCGGGATGGACTCGACGGATGCCGCGATCACCTCGACCGTCACGCGCTCGCAGGCGCGCACCGCCGAACGGATGAGATGGTCGTGACCCACGTGCAGGGGGTAGAACTTGCCGACCACCACCCCGTGCCGGTACCGGCGCTCAGGCACGCGCGTCGGCCGGGATCCCGGCATCCGTCGACTCGCGTTCCACGCGGCGCCACGAGCGCAGACCACCGACGCAGAGCACGACGAACAGGGCGTAGAGGGCGGCGATGATCCACAATCCGGTCGCGATCGACAGCGCGACGAAGGCGACGTCGACGCCGATCCAGACCCACCAGTTCTCGATCCATTTGCGGTTCAGCATGTACTGCGCCACGAGACTCGCCGAGGTCGTCGCGGCGTCCGCGAGAGCGACCTGCGAATCGGTGAAGACCGTGAGGACCACGGTCAGCACGGCGGTGCCCGCGAGGGCTGCGACGACCAACCAGGGGACGACGCGACGGGGCGTGCGCGCGACGTACTCCCGGTCGTGTTCGACGCCGCGCGTCCACCGCAGCCAGCCGTGCACGCCGAGCACCAGGTACACGATCTGCAGTGCGGCGCTCGCGTACAGCCCCGCGGGCACGAACACCGCGAGGAAGACGAGGTTGTTGGCGATGCCGATCGGGTACGTCCACACGTTGCGCCGGGCCGCCAGGAGGACGCACGCGGCCCCCGTCGCGAAACCCAGGATCTGCGTCCACTCGGCCAGAATCCACTCGATCACCCGTCGAGCCTAGAGCGAGGCGCGCGCCGATCCCGCGCACCCGTCCCCTACGGACGCGCGGGGTCGATCGGGGCGAACCCGCGCAGACTCTCGCGCGAGGTCAACCGCGAGGCGACGAGCGAGCCCGCCACGGCCAGGAAGATCGGCAGCAGCAGGTCGAAACCCGTGTTCGTGAACTCGATGATGAGCGCGATCGCGGTGAACGGGGCCCGCATATTGGATGCCAGGAACGCCGCCGCCGCGACGATCGCCAGCGCCGTGCCGTCGGCGCCGGGCCAGACGAACGCCCACCCCGCCGCCGCGGCGGCTCCGAGCGCCGCACCGATCGCGACCGAGGGCTGGAGGGTTCCGCCGATCGCGCCGGCGCCGAGAGAGACCGCCGTGGCGACGTACCGCATCACGGCGAGAGCGAGCAGCAGCAGGGCGGGTTGCGAGAGGTCGAACCCGGCCGTCGCGAGGGCCCGACCGTTTCCGAGGAGGAGGGGGAACGCCGCGCCGAGGGCACCGACGGCCGTGAAGGTCAGCGGCAGGACGACCAGCAGCTTCCACCCCTCGGGCCGGAAGCGCGACAGCTTCTTCGTCACCGCCGAGAAGCTCGTCGCCCCCCACCCCATGAGGGGACCGATGAGGACGGCCGCGACGATGAGCGACGCGTTCACCTCGAGCGCCCCCACCGTATACAGCGAGCCGTCGCCCACGAGCGGACGTGCGACGAGGGTCGCGACCGTGCTCACGGTCAGGGCGACCACGGCCGCACCGACACTGAACTGCGCCAGCAGGATCTCGACGGCGAAGAGCGCGCCCGCCAACGGCACGTTGTACACCGCGCCGAGACCCGCGCCGGCGGCCGAGGCGATGAGGATGCGGCTCCACCGCGCGTCGAGGCGGAACCACCGCACGATCTTCGACCCCGCCATGGCCGAGAGCTCGCGGGGCGCGACCTCTTTGCCGATCGCGGCGCCCATGGCCACCGACGCCACCTGCAGGACGGTGTCGACGAGGGTCTCCCACCACGGCATCCGCGCCCCGTCCACACCCTGCTCGACGGTGGCGATCTTGCGACCGAAACGGCGCAGCAGGTACCAGCCCACCGCCGCTACGACGCCCGCGCCGCCGACCGTGACGATCGGCAGCCACCAGACCTCGGGGTAGGCGAGGCCGTCGAGGAAGGGACCCTCTTCGTGACCCCAGACGAGGTGCTCGAGGCTGTGCACGATCCAGACCAGCAGCAGCACGGCGAGTCCCGTGGCGACCCCCGCGACGAGCGTCGCGAGGCCGAGGCGGATGAGGGTGCCGAATCCGCGACGTCGGGAGCGCACGGGTGGAGCGAGGGGGGCGGTCACCCGGCCACGTTAGTGGAGCCGTGTTTCGGAGTCGTCACGACCCTCGGCCCGTGAGGGCGGAAATACTAGGCTCGGTCCCGTGACCTCCCGTGCTCCGCTCTCCCGCAAGCTGTCCGCCATCGCCGAGTCCGCGACCCTCAAGGTCGACGCCAAGGCCAAGGCCCTCCAGGCCGCCGGCCGTCCCGTCATCTCGTACGCCGCCGGCGAGCCCGACTTCGCGACGCCGTCCTTCATCGTGGACGAGGCGGCGAAGGCGCTGCAGGACCCCAAGAATTACCGCTACACCCCCGCCGCGGGCCTGCCCGTGCTGCGCGAGGCGATCGCCGCGAAGACGCTGCGCGACTCGGGCCTCGAGGTGTCGCCCTCGCAGGTCATCGTGACCAACGGCGGCAAGCAGAGCGTGTACCAGGCGTTCCAGACGGTGGTGAACCCCGGCGACGAGGTGCTGCTGCCCGCCCCCTACTGGACCACCTACCCCGAGGCCATCGCCCTCGCCGACGGCACGCCCGTCGAGGTGTTCGCCGGCGCCGACCAGGACTACAAGGTCACCGTCGCCCAGCTCGAAGCCGCCCGCACCGACAAGACCACCGTGCTGGTGTTCGTGTCGCCGTCCAACCCCACGGGCTCGGTGTACACCCCCGAAGAGACGGCCGAGATCGGACGCTGGGCGCTCGAGCACGGCATCTGGGTCGTGACCGACGAGATCTACCAGAACCTCACCTACGAGGGCGTCCGCGCCGTCTCGATCGTCGAGGCCGTGCCCGAGCTCGCGGCGCAGACGATCCTCGTCAACGGCGTCGCGAAGACCTACGCCATGACCGGATGGCGCGTGGGCTGGATGGTGGGACCCGCGGATGCCATGAAGCTCGCCGGCAACCTGCAGTCGCACCTGTCGAGCAACGTCAACAACGTCGCGCAGATCGCCGCCGCGGCCGCGCTGAACGGCCCGCAGGACGAAGCCGAGCAGTTCCGCCTCGCCTTCGACCGCCGCCGCCAGCTGATCGTGTCGGAGCTGTCGAAGATCGACGGCGTCGAGGTGCCCAACCCGCTCGGCGCGTTCTACGTCTACCCCGACGTGCAGGGCCTGCTGGGCCGCTCGTGGGGCGGCGTCACCCCGACGACCTCGCTCGAGCTGGCCGATCTCATCCTCGAGCAGGCCGAGGTCGCCGTGGTCCCCGGCGAGGCCTTCGGCCCCAGCGGCTACCTGCGCCTGTCGTACGCCCTCGGCGACGACCAGCTCCTCGAGGGTGTGCAGCGCCTCCAGCGCCTGTTCTCCTGACCCTGCCCCGCGCGAGTCGCCGGAACGTGTCGCTCCGACGGCAGATCCCGGCGACTCGCGCGGCCGGGCGTGCGCTCACAGCTCGACGTTGACCAGAACGGGCTCGGGCTGCAACAGCAGACCGAACTCGGCCTGCACCCGCTGCTGCACGAAGCGGGCGAGCTGCGCGATCTCGGCGGCGGTCGCCTCACCGCGGTTCGTCAACGCGAGGGTGTGCTTGGTCGACAGCCCGGCCCGCGAGCGCGGAAAACGGAACCCGCGCGACAGCCCGGCATTCTCGATGAGCCAGGCCGCGCTCACCTTGACCTCGCGCCGCTCGACCGGGGGCGGGGGCAGGATGCCGTCGAACGCGGCGAGCGGGATGACGGTCACCGGATCGATCTCGGGCGCCATCGGCCACTTCGGGCACGCCTCGGGAAGGGTCCGGGCGAAGGACTCCGACACGATCGCGTTCTGGAAGAACGACCCGGCGCTCCAGGTGTCGGGGTCCTCGGCGTCGAGCACCATGCCCTTGCGCGCGCGGGTGGCGAGCACGTGGTCGCGGATCCAGCGCAGCGACACCGCCTCGTCGGCATCCAGTCCGAGAGCTCCGCGCAGCTGCGCACCGGCGATCGGACGCGCGTCGTCGCCGACGCGTTCGAGCTCGAACGTCGCCGACAGGATCACCGCGGGACGCTCGGGGACCGAGCCGTAGTGGTGCTTGAACACCGAGGTGCGAAAGCCCAGCCCCAGCTCGGCGGCGGGGACCGTCGAGACCTCGCCCGTCGACTCGTCGAGCAGCTCGACCTCGACGAGGGTCTGCACGACCTCCTGCCCGTAGGCGCCCACGTTCTGCACGGGAGCCGCGCCCACGGTGCCCGGGATGCCGGACATGGCCTCGACGCCGGCGTAGCCGCGCGCGACGGTCTCGGCGACGAAGGCGTCCCAGTCGTGGCCGGCCTGCACGCGCAGCCGGACGGCGTCGGGCCGCGAACCGGGGAGTTCGTCGATGCCGGTGGTCCGCACGCGGATGACGGTGCCGTCGAACGGCTCGTCGCCCACGAAGAGGTTCGATCCCCCGCCCAGCACGAACCACGCGCCGCCCTCGGCCCAGACCTCGCGGACGGCGGCGACCAGTTCGTCGGTCGTCGTCGCCTCGATGAGGCGGGCGGGCTGACCGCCGGTGCGCAGCGTCGTCAGCCGCGCGAGCGGGACGGCATCGACCTCGGGCATCAGCGCACCCGCACCCGCACCTGCGCCTTGCCGAGCACGGTGGTCTCGGCGAACGTCACGGTGAGGTCGATGCGGGCGGTCTCGTCGTCGACGGCGCCGACCTTGGCGCTCACGTGCAGGTCGGCCCCGGTCTCGGGATCGACCACGACGGGACGCGTGAAGCGGACGCCGTACTCGAGGATCCGGCCGGAGTCGCCCAGGGCCTCGCCGAGTGCGCCGACGGCGATGCCCATGGTGAGCATGCCGTGGGCGAGGACGCCCGGCAGTCCGACGGCGGCGGCGATGTCGTCGCGGTAGTGGATGGGGTTGAAGTCGCCCGAGGCCCCGGCGTAGCGCACGAGGGATTCGCGCGTGAGGTGGACGGATCGCTCGGCGATGATGTCGCCGACAATGAACGCGCTCATGCTCCGGCCTCCCCCGCGAGCAGGACGCTCGTCGTCGTGACGACGTGGGCGCCGTCGGCATCCACGATCTCGGCTTCGCTGGTGATCATGGCGTTGCCGCCCATGGAACGGATGCCGGTGACCGACAGCGTCGCGACCAGTTCGTCGCCCGCGACGATGGGACGGCTGTAGCGGAATCGCTGTTCGGCGTGCACCAGACGGGACAACTCGATGCCGGAGTCGGGGTCGCCGAGCAGCTGCTGCAGCGTGAGGTCCTGCACGACCATCGCGAACGTGGGCGGAGCCACGACGTCGGTGTAGCCGAGCGCACGGGCGGCCTCGGGGTCGGTGTGCTGGGGGGCGTCGGCGAAGACCGCGCGGGCGAACTCGCGCACCTTCTCTCGGCCGACCAGGTACGGCGCGGTCGGCGCGAAGGCACGACCGACGAGTTCAGGATTCACGGGCACCGGCTCAGTCTACCGAGGGCGCGGTGTCGCGCCCCGGCTCGCGGAATGCCGGCGCGGGAGGGCGCGGCCCGCGAGAACGGTCGTTCAGCGCTGGTGCCGACCACGCACGGCCTTGACCGCGATCTGCGTCGCGATGAAGACGAGGAAGATCGAGAACAGCACATTGGCCACGAACGGATCCACCGCCTTCGCGATCTGCGCACCCGCCGCGGTCGTGGCGCACGCGGCGACGCCGACGCACAGCGCGGCGCGCAGGTCGACGTTCGAGCGCCGCAGGTTTCCCACGGTCCCGGACACGGCGGTGGGGATCATCATCAGCAGCGACGTGCCCTTGGCGACGAGATCGCTGGTGCCGAAGAGCAGCAGAAGGGCCGGGACGACGACGATCCCCCCGCCCACGCCCAGCAGCCCCGCGAGGATGCCGGTGACGACGCCGAGCAGCGCGAGGCCCGGGCCGGTGAGCCAGGTCAGTTCGAGGGCGGCATCCCGCGAGGGGATGACGAAATACAGGCTCACGATGACCGCCAGCAGGAACGTCACGAAGGCCCATCGCAACGCCGTCTGCGAGAGCTTGGGCAGCAGCCAGGTCCCGATCTGCGCTCCGCCGACCGCGCCGGCGGCGAGGATCAGGGCGGGGATCCACGCGACGTGACCGTCGATGGCGTAGGTGACGACGCCGACGGATGCCGTGGGCACGATCGCCGCGAGCGAGGTGCCTGCCGCGAGTCGCTGATCGAAGCCCAGCAGCAGCACCAGCAGCGGCACGATCACGGTGCCGCCACCGACGCCGAACAGTCCCGACATCAGACCGGCGAGCAGTCCGACGCCCACGCAGACCAGGTACAGCCGGGCGGTGCGGGGCGGGCGGGTCTCGGTCGTCATGGTGTCCTCGGATCACGGCCGGGCGGGAATGCGGCCGACAGACCAGTCTTTCACCCGGTGGACGTCGGTCGGCACGACAGATGCCCGGAAAAGAAAGCGGCCCCCGGTGGTCCGAAGCCGCGTCCACCGGGGGCCGTCGCCCTCACAGGTCAAGCAGGACGGTGACCCGAACACCGGACTGCGACCACTCGCGTGAGGGTGCGACAGGAGAAACGATAAACACCCCTCTCCCTCGCCCGGGACCGGTTGACACTGATAACTAGACCTGCTAACTATTTACACCGATGAACTCTTGGTAGCGCTCTCGGGAATAGTCGCCCCGCCGCGCCGGTTTCGGTCGCTCATGACAACCGTAGGAATCATCGGAGCAGGAAACATCGGTTCGGCCCTCGCGAAGGGCTTCGCGCAGAACGGCTACGACGTCGTGATCGCGAACTCCCGCGGCCCCGAGACCCTGAGCGACCTGGTCGCCGAGGTCGGGTCGCGCGCTCGCGCCGCGACCGCTCAGGAAGCGGCCGAAGCCGGAGAGATCGTCGTCGTGACGGTGCCGCTGAAGGCCATCGACGACCTCCCCGTCGCCCCGCTCGCCGGCAAGACCGTGCTCGACACGAACAACTACTACTTCGAGCGCGACGGCCGCATCGCCGAGCTCGACGAGAAGAAGACGACCACCTCCGAGATGCTGCAGCAGCGCCTGCCCGACTCGGTCGTCGTCAAGGCGTTCAATCACATCCCCGCCGCGGACATCCTGACCGACGGCGCCCCCGCCGGCAGCGAGAACCGACGCGCCCTCGCCACGTCGGCGGACACCGACGAGGCCGTCGCCCTCGTGACGCGCATCTACGACGAGTTCGGTTTCGACACCGTCAACGTCGGACCCCTGTCGGAGAGCTGGCGCGTCGAGCGCGACCAGCCCGCGTACGTCGTCCGTCAGAACGCCGACGAGCTGACGCAGAACCTGGCCCGCGCCGAGCGCTGAGCTCCGCCGCCGGGCGTCCGGCGCCGGGCGCTCGGCGCCGTGCGCTGGGCGCCGGGCACCAGCGCCTGGGGCTGAGCTCCGGCGCCGGGGCCCGGCGCCGTGCGCCGGGACACCTCGATAAACGCTCTCCGTGCCGAAACACGCCGCGCTGCCGCGTTCCTCGGCAGGA
>NZ_QAJB01000243.1:0-5453 GCF_003061325.1 Microbacterium sp. HMWF026 | reverse complement strand
CCCCGCAGCCGCGCGAGGGCTGCGGCGATGTCGTCGGCGGGGTCGGTGGCCATGTCCGAGATTTTACATGTCGCTTGACAAGCATCTGCATTACATGTCACAGTACATCTGTTGTCAGATGACAAGCATCGGCGGATCCCCCGCCGCGAAAGGACACCTCATGAACACCTCTTCCCCTGACCCCGGCGACATCGCCCGCCGGCTCACAACAATCGGACACGCTCTTCACCACCGTCTGCACGAACAGTCGCGCGACGGCGCCCTCCACCCAAAGGCGGTTCGCCTGCTCGGCGCCATCGACGGCCGAGTGGATGCCCACGGGCTCGCCGACCGTCTCACCCGCGGCGGCAAGCGCCTCGACGCCCTGGTCACCCTGGGCCTCATCGTGCGCGACGGCGACGGGTGGCGCCTCACCGACGCGGGCCGCGCGATGCTCGATCGCGTCCAGACCGAACGCGCGGGGCTGCTCGACGGCATCCCCACCGCGGACCTCGAGTCGCTCGCCCGGACGCTCGACCTGCTCGCCGAGAAGCTCGACGTCGACGATCGTCGCGGTCCCCGCGGACGCGGTTCCGCTCGCGGCCCCCGCGACTTCGGCCCCCGCGGTCCGTTCGATCCCCGCGTCGGGTTCGGCCCGCGCGGCGGGTTCGGCCCGCGCGGCGAGCACGCTCCCGGGTCCGGCCCGAACCTGCACCACGGGTTCCGCGTCGGCGAGCGCCCCGGACCGGGCGGCTGCGGGCACCCGGCCGCTCACCCGGGCACCGGATCCGACTCGCCCTCCGGCGACCCGACCTCGTCCGCGTCGTCATGAGCAGCACGAAACGCCGCCGGATCGGGACTTCGCGTCCCCCGGCGGCGTTTCGCAATTAGCGCATCGATTGCGCGTGGTGCAACTGTGTGACGCCTCCCGAGTCCCGTGAGACGTCGCGTGACGCCGTGTGTCGTTCGACGACGTTGCGTGTCATCGGTTTCGGCCCCGCCCCTCCACGGCTCCTAGCGTCGCGTCGACATCCCGCTGAGGAGAGCCGAACCGTGACCACCAGTCCTCCACCCGCGCGCACTGCGACGCGCCCACCCCGCCCTTCCACCAAGCCCAACGGGCAGTGGAAGATCGACGGCACCGCGCCCCTCAACGGCAACGAGGAGTGGAAGCAGGTCGACGACGGGCTCGCGGTGCGCGGACGCATCGAGAACACCTACGCCGCCGGCGGCTTCTCATCCATCGACCCCACCGACCTGCACGGCCGGTTCCGCGTGTGGGGCCTCTACACGCAGCGCAAGCCCGGGATCGACGGGGGCCGCACGGCGACCCTGACGCCCGAAGAGCTCGAGGACGAGTACTTCATGCTGCGCGTGCGCATCGACGGCGGGCAGCTCACCACCGCGCAACTGCGCGTGATCGCCGGCATCTCGCAGGAGTTCGGCCGTGACACCGCGGATCTCACCGACCGCCAGAACATCCAGCTGCACTGGGTCGAGGTCGAGTCGATGCCCGAGATCTGGCGCCGACTCGAGGCCGTCGGCCTCGGCACGACCGAGGCGTGCGGCGACGTGCCGCGCGTGGTGCTCGGCTCTCCCGTTGCGGGCATCTCCGCCGACGAACTGATCGACCCCACTCCGCAGATCGACGAGATCACCAGCCGCTTCATCGGCGACCCGACGCTGTCGAACCTGCCCCGCAAGTTCAAGTCGGCCATCACCGGGCACCCGAGCCAGGACGTCGTGCACGAGATCAACGACGTCGCCTTCGTCGCTCTCGAGCACCCCGACCTCGGCATCGGCTACGACCTATGGGTCGGCGGCGGACTGTCCACCGCCCCGCGCCTGGGCGGACGCCTGGGCGTTTTCGTCGCTCCCGAGCGCGTCGCCGAGGTCTGGCACGGCGTCGCGCAGATCTTCCGCGACTACGGCTACCGGCGCCTGCGCAACAAGGCGCGCCTGAAGTTCCTGCTCGCCGAGTGGGGGACCGAGAAGTTCCGCCAGGTGCTCCAGGACGAATACCTCGGTGACGCCCTGCCCGACGGTCCGGCCGCCCCGAAGCCCGCCACCCCCGGCGACCATGTCGGCATCCACCGTCAGAAGGACGGACGCTTCTACGTCGGCGCGACCCCCGTCGT
This sequence comes from Microbacterium sp. HMWF026, assembly GCF_003061325.1. Lineage (NCBI taxonomy): Bacteria > Bacillati > Actinomycetota > Actinomycetes > Micrococcales > Microbacteriaceae > Microbacterium > Microbacterium sp. HMWF026. The sequence goes on along the minus strand of NZ_QAJB01000243.1, from coordinate 3,336 downwards.
CGGGCGCGTGTCGGGCACGACGCTGGCCGCCCTGGCCGATCTGATCGAAGCCCACGGGTCGGCGCGACTGCGCACGACGCCGCACCAGAAGGTCGTGATCCTCGACATCCCCGCGGACCGGGTCGAGTCGCTCGTGGCCGGGCTGGACGAGCTGGGTCTGCAGGCCCGCCCGAGCCTCATCCGCCGGGGAACCATCGCGTGCACGGGCATCGAGTTCTGCAAGCTCGCGATCGTCGAGACCAAGGTCAACGCCACGGCCGCGGTTCACGACCTCGAGAAGCGCCTCGCGGGCTTCGACCTGCCGCACCCGATCTCGTTGCACGTGAACGGCTGCCCCAACTCGTGCGCGCGCATCCAGACCGCCGACATCGGCCTGAAGGGCCAGCTCGTCACGATCGACGGCGAGCAGGTGCCCGGTTACCAGGTGCACCTCGGCGGGGGTCTGGCATCCCGAAACCGCGACGAAGCCGGCCTCGGCCGCACCGTCCGCGGACTCAAGGTGGCCGCCGACGGGATCGCGGACTACGTCGACCGCGTCGTGCGGCGGTTCCTCGACGAGCGCGACGCGGCAGCCGACGAGACCTTCGCCCAGTGGGCCCACCGCGCCGACGAGGAGGCCCTGCAGTGAGCGTCTCTCTCGCCCCGCGCGCGACCGCGCGTCGAACGCCCGACGAGCTGAGGGCTCTGGCCGAGCAGGGCGACATCGAGCTGCGCAGCCTCGAGGCCGACGAGGCGAGCCCCGCCGAGGTCGTCGCCTGGGTCGCCCGCCACTTCGCCCCCGAAGCCGCCGCGGTGGCCTGCTCGATGGCGGATGCCGCTCTGCCCCACCTCGTGTCCGCGCAGCTGCCGGATGTCGACGTGCTCTTCCTCGACACCGGGTACCACTTCAGCGAGACCCGCTTCACGCGCGACGAGGTGGACCGCTCTCTCGACGTGCGCGTCGTCGACGTGCTGCCCGCGCAGACGGTCGCGGAACAGGATGCCGAGTTCGGGGCGCAGCTGTACGAGCGCGACCCCGCGCTCTGCTGCGCCCGTCGCAAGGTCGACCCGCTGCAGGGGGCCCTCGGCGGGTACGAGGTGTGGTTCACGGGCGTCCGCCGCGACGAGGCACCCACCCGCACGCGCACTCCCCTGGTCGCCTGGGACGAGCGCAACGGCCTCGTCAAGGTCAACCCGGTCGCCGCGTGGAGCTTCGACGACCTCATCGGCTACGCCACCGACCTCAAGGTGCCGGTCAACCTCCTCCTCACGCACGGCTACCCCTCCATCGGGTGCGAGCCGTGCACCCGGCCGGTCGCCCCCGGCGAAGATCCCCGGTCCGGCCGCTGGGCGGGCCTGTCCAAGACCGAATGCGGGTTGCACACATGAGCGCTGTGTCCACGGCATCCACTGCCCTCTCCACCCTCGACCTGCTCGAGGCCGAGGCGATCCACGTCATCCGCGAGGTCGTCGCCGAGTTCGAGCGGCCCGTGCTGCTGTTCTCGGGCGGCAAGGACTCCGTCGTCGTGCTGCACCTGGCGACCAAGGCGTTCGCCCCGGGGCGCGTGCCGTTCCCCGTGCTTCACGTGGACACGGGGCACAACTTCCCCGAGGTGCTGCGCTTCCGCGACGAGACCGTCGCGCGCCTGGGCCTGCGTCTCGAGGTGGCCCGCGTGCAGGACTACATCGACGACGGCCGCCTGCAGGAGCGCGCCGACGGCACGCGCAACCCGCTGCAGACCCTCCCGCTGCTGGACGCGATCGCCGCCGGTCGCCACGACGCCGTCTTCGGCGGCGCGCGCCGCGACGAGGACAAGGCGCGCGCCAAGGAACGCATCATCTCGCTGCGCGACGAGTTCGGGCAGTGGGACCCGCGCAACCAGCGCCCCGAGCTGTGGAGCCTGTACAACGGCCGTCACACCCCGGGTCAGCACGTGCGCGCCTTCCCGATCTCGAACTGGACCGAGCTCGACATCTGGCGCTACATCGAGCGCGAGGACATCGCGCTGCCGCCGCTGTACTTCGCGCACGAGCGCGAGGTGTACCGCCGCGGTGACATGTGGCATCCGGTGGGTCCGTTCTCTCCCCCGCGCGAGGGCGAGCAGGTCGAGGTGCGCACGGTCCGCTATCGCACGGTCGGCGACATGAGCTGCACCGGAGCGGTCGAATCGGATGCCGCCGACCTGGCGTCCATCGTCGCCGAGGTCGCGCGCACCACCATCACCGAGCGCGGGGCCACCCGCGCGGACGACCGCCTCAGCGAGGCGGCCATGGAAGACCGCAAGAAGGACGGGTACTTCTGATGTCGCTCGACACCCTCGAGGCCCCGGTCGCCACGACCGAGCCCACGCTGTTCCGCTTCGCCACCGCGGGGTCCGTCGACGACGGCAAGTCCACGCTGGTGGGACGGCTGCTGCACGATGCCAAGGCCATCCTCGCCGACCAGCTCGAACAGGTCGCACGCACCTCGGCCGACCGCGGTTTCGCCCACGGCGCGTTCGATTTCGCCCTGCTGACCGATGGCCTGCGCGCCGAGCGCGAGCAGGGCATCACCATCGACGTCGCCTACCGGTACTTCGCCACGGGCACGCGGTCGTTCATCCTGGCCGACTGCCCCGGGCACGTGCAGTACACCCGCAACATGGTCACCGGATCGACCACGGCCGACGCGGTCGTGGTGCTCGTCGACGCCCGCGCCGGCGTGGTCGAGCAGACCCGTCGCCACCTCGCCGTGGTCGCTCTACTGCGCGTGCCGCACGTGATCATCGCGGTCAACAAGATCGACCTCGTCGACTTCTCGGCCGACGTCTTCGCCGCGGTCTCGGCCGACGCCCGGGCCGTCGCCGGCGAGCTCGAGATCGACGACCTGCACGTCCTGCCCGTCTCGGCGCTCGAGGGCGACAACATCGTCGACCGCTCCACCCGCACCCCCTGGTACGACGGGCCGGCCCTGCTCGAGCTGCTCGAGACGCTGCCATCGGCCGACGAGACCGCCCGCGGCACCGAACCGCTGCGCCTGCCCGTGCAGACGGTCATCCGCCCGCAGGGCGGACTGTCGCCCGACCTCGCCGCCGATCCCGAGGCCGCCACGGCGCTGCGCGACTACCGCGCGGTCGCCGGACGCATCTCGCGCGGTGCCGTGCGGGTGGGCGACGAGGTCGAGGTGTCGGGATCGGGGCTGCGGACGGTGGTCCGCGGCATCCGGGTCGCGGGGGTCCCCGCTCAGAGCGCCCTCGCTCCGCAGTCGGTCTCGCTCGAGCTCGCCGACGACGTGGATGCCGCCCGCGGCGCCGTCATCGTGAGCGCCGGCACCCTGCCCGCCCCCCGTCGCGAGGCCGACGTCGAGCTGTTCCAGCT
>NZ_QAJB01000242.1:0-3285 GCF_003061325.1 Microbacterium sp. HMWF026 | reverse complement strand
GTGTCGAGCTCGCCCACGGTGGTGTTGACCCGGGCGTAGCGTTGGCCGTCACCGGTCTGCAGCGCCCAGACCGAGGTGTCGACCTCGGGCGTCTGCTGCGCATCGAGCCCGGGCCAGACGACGCTCGCGGTGACGACGAGGGCCGCGGTCACGAGGCTCGCCGCGAGACCCGCGACGGTGCGGCGCTTCATCGCAGCACCCCCGTCGCGAAGAGGGCGGCCACGACCACCGCGCCCGCTGTGACGACCGTCGCCGAGGCGAGCACCCAGGGCAGGACGCGCGATCCACCGGCCACCGGGGCCGCGATGTCGGTGTCTTCGTCGCGGGCGTACCCGGCCATACCGGAGGGGTTGCGCAGCTTGCGGGCGCCGTCGCGCTCGATGCGCGAGCGGGCGGGACCGCGCAGGGTCCCGTCGGCGAAGTCGACGGCGCGCGCGGAGGGGGCCCATTCGGCCGCGGGGACCTCGAGCGGGGTGGCCGCGAGACCGGTCTCTGTCTGCACCGCCTGCAGGGCCTCGCCGAACGCTCGGGCGCTGGCGTAGCGCTGGGCGGGATCGCGTGACATCGCCGTCGCCAGCACGCTCTGCAGAGCGGGAGGGACGTCGGCGCGGGAGATGTCGGTGTACGAGGCCCGGGCGATGCGTCGTCGCAACTGCTCGCGCGAGTTCTGCCCCTTCTCGCGACGCTCGAAGGGACTCTGCCCCGCCAGCAGCGAGTACACGGTGGCACCCAGGCTCCACACCTCGCTGGCGACGGTGCCGGCGGTCTGCTCGGCCACCACCTCGGGCGCGCTCCACGGCACCGACATCGCGAGCATCTCGTCGGCGCCCTGGCGCACGAGCGATGACGAGATGCCGAAGTCGGCGAGCACGGGCGCCCCGAAGGTGGTCACGAGGATGTTGCTGGGTTTGACGTCGCGGTGGATCAACCCGGCGTGGTGAGCGGACTCGAGCGCTCCCGCCATGCGCACGCCGATCGAGAGCACCTCGGCCACGGGGATGCGTTCCACGCGATACCGCTGGGCGAGCGACCCGGGGCAGAACTCCATCACGATGTACGGCCTGCCGTCGGCCGAGATCCCCGCCTGATAGACCGTGACGATCGAGGGGTGGGCGGACAGGTGCGCGAGCACGTCGGCCTCGGCGTTGAACATGCGCAGCAGGTCGGGGTCGCGCACGTCGCTCGGGAGCACCTTGACCGCGACGTCGCGGCGCGGCATGTCCTGCCCGTAGAGGAAGACGTCGGCGAAACCGCCCGACCCGAGGGGCCGGATGTACGCCAACCCGGGCAGGATGGGCGGCGACGACGGAAGCCGCTGCGGCATCGAGCCCCCTCCCTCGGACGACGCGTCCGCGACACGACGTGCGGACAACCCCCCGATGCTAACAAAAGCCCCTGACGCCACCGCCCGCCTGTGGACCCGCGGTTCAGGATGCCGGCGGCTCCGCCTCGCGCGGATCGAAGGGCGCGTCGAGGGAACGGGTGAGGTCGTCGAGCAGAGCGGCGATCTGCGGCTCCACGTACTCGGCGACCGCCGCCTGGATGCGCAGCCGGTGGTGCAGCAGAACGGTGCAGATCTCGCGGCCGATCATATTGGCGTAGTCGTCGGCGAGGCCCACCTCTTGCCGCAGGGCGGCCTTCGCGGCATCACTCAGAGGGGGAAGAGCGGGGATCGCCGCGTCCTCCTCGGCCGCGAGGCCCGAGAGGGTGAACAGGAAGGGCGCTCCGGGCTCGGGGTCGGGGTCGAGAGGCATCCCCTCGAACTCCGGCTCGAGCCCCTCGGACGGGCGGTAGGAGCGGCGGCGGTTGCGCTCGGCCTGCTGGTCGAGCTCCGCCTGCAGGGTGGGCAGGTTCCGGGCCGTGTAGTCGGCCACGGCATGGTCGACGATGCCCTTCACCCGGGTCGACAGGCCGTGCTGCACCCCGTGGGGGACGTCGGCGCCGAGCCCCGCGGCCGAGAGCACGGGCGAGCCGAAGCATCGGCGGCACGGGGCGACGCGGCCGCGGTGGTGGGCGGGTTCCCAGCGCGGCAACCACCGCAGCCAGGCGTCCACCGCCTGACCGACCTGGCTCTCGAGCGACCGCTCCACCCCTCTACGCTAGCCCGACACGCCCGGGAAGACGGGGATGCCGGCACGCATCGGCACGTCGCGGGCCGCGTTCACGGCTCGTCGTCGTCGTCCTCCCAGCGCCAGCGCGGACCGCGCGAGCGCGAGCGCACGAGGAAGACCCCGATAAGACCGGCGGCCAAACCGGCCAGCGCGACGACCGGACCGGCGAAGCCGAGGGCGACACTGCCCGCCGCGGCCACCCCGCGGGCCAGGTCGGCTCCGCTGACGAGGGCCCCGACGACGATGCCGACGACCTCGCCCACGTAGGCCCCGATCGCACACGGCACGGCCGTGAGGTAGCCCGGCGGATCAGCCCGCAATCCCCACCACAGCACGCCCGCGAACGCGCCGAGGGCACCGAGCTGGCCGAGGACGCCGGGCACGGCGCCCAGCCCGCGGACGGGGATCACGTCGGCGTCGAGCACCAGGCTCGTGACGCCCAGCGCACCGATCGAGAGCGCGATGAACGTGATGGCCGCGAAAACGACCGCGACCGGCGGGGTCACCCCCGTCGGTCGCGGATCGTCGGTCATGGCGCCGGTCTCAGCGCTGGGCGAGCTGAGGCCCCGCCTCGAGGGTGCGCTCGTACTCGCGCTGCGCCTCGGCGTTGATCTCGGTCACGCGGCGGCCTCGGGCCGAGACCCACGCACCGAACCAGATGGTGAGCTCGCGTCCGAGCACGAAGGCGACGATCGCGAACGGGGCGAGCACGTTGTTCTGCAGCAGCTCGAGCGACTGGCGGGCCGTGATCATCCAGAACGGCGCGGCCAGGAGCACGCCGAGCAGGTGTCCCGCCCACGCGACGACGCCGACGACGAGGCCCCAGACGACCCAGTGGCCCCAGCGTCCGCGGTTGATGAGGGCGCCCAGGAACCAGAAACCGAGGTAGAACGCCACCGTGGGCACCCACAGGCCCCAGGTGGTCAGCGCGGACAGGGCCTCCTGGCCCAGATCGGCGACCTGCACCCGTCCCGTCAGCAGGCCCAGACCCAGCGAGGCCGCCAGGTAGAGCACGGCGAAAGCCAGGGCGGCGAGAAGACCGATCGCCCCGGCCGCTCCGCGGTTGCCGCGCGGGCGCGGCGCTTCGGGGGCCTGCACGAAGATCGGCTGGGCGCCGCCGTACGCGCGCGTCGGCTCGTCGTGGGCGGCGGTGGCCGCCGCAGCGGCTCCCGCC
>NZ_QAJB01000241.1:0-2470 GCF_003061325.1 Microbacterium sp. HMWF026 | reverse complement strand
GCGCGAAGGCGCGGTTCGACTCGGCCATCTTGTGGGTGTCTTCGCGGCGCTTGACCGCGGCACCGAGGCCGTTCGAGGCATCGAGGATCTCGTTCTGCAGACGCTCGGTCATCGTCTTCTCACGACGACCCTTCGCGTAGCTCACGAGCCAGCGCAGCGCGAGCGTGTTGGCGCGGTGCGGCTTGACCTCGACGGGAACCTGGTAGGTCGAGCCACCGACGCGGCGGCTCTTGACCTCGAGGGTGGGACGGACGTTGTCGAGCGCCTTCTTGAGCGTGGCGACGGCGTCCTGGCTGTTCTTCGCCTCGACACCCTTGAGGGCGTCGTAGACGATCGACTCGGCGATGGACTTCTTGCCGTCGACGAGGATCTTGTTGACCAGCTGGGTGACGACGGGGGCGCCGTACACCGGGTCGTTGACGACGGGACGCTTCGGGGCGGGACCCTTACGAGGCATGGTTCTCAGCCCTTCTTCGCGCCGTAGCGGCTGCGCGCCTGCTTACGGTTCTTGACAGCCTGGGTGTCGAGTGCACCGCGGACGATCTTGTAGCGGACACCGGGGAGGTCCTTCACACGACCACCACGGACGAGCACGAGCGAGTGCTCCTGGAGGTTGTGGCCCTCACCGGGGATGTACGCGGTGACCTCGGTGCCGTTGCGCAGCTTGACGCGGGCGACCTTGCGCATGGCCGAGTTCGGCTTCTTGGGGGTCGTCGTGTACACGCGGGTGCACACGCCGGCCTGCTGGGGGTTCGACTTCAGCGCGGGAGCCTTGGTCTTCGAGACCTTCGGCGAGCGGCCCTTGCGAACCAACTGCTGAATGGTTGGCACGTTCTCTCCTTGATTGGCCGGGCGGATCCTGGGGAACCGTCCGGGGTGCTGCACGGTGACAGCGGTCGTGTCTCCCCCGGCGCGCCGCTCATCTTGCGATTCGTGACGTGTCGGGCTCACGTGTGATCCGCCGCGCGACAGAATGATCGGACGCGGTTGTGGCGGATATGCCGTGGGGGTGACCTGTTCGCAGGCCAGTCCCTGAGATGGTGCGAGCGTTGATCCGGTCGACACGCCCGGGGGCATGACGCACGGCGCGCGTGAACGCACACCCGATCAATGATACGCGGTTCCGGGGGGAGCGGCAAACGAACCCGTGGTCGGTCGATTCCACCCGCGGGATGCCGGCGCTCAGCCGAGCAGCAGGGCCAGGCCGATCGCGGCCGCCGCGACCACCACGGCCACGACGACGACGAGAGTCACCACCCGAGCGGCCCCCCGCCGGCGGCGGGGACGGACGACGGACGCATCCCTCTCGGAGCGGACGGGGGCGACGGGCGACCGCGAGACGCGGACGGCGTGATCCCGGTGCGGCGCGTACGTCTCGCGCGCGAGCGCGGCCGGAGTGAGCGGCTGACGCGCCGCGTTCACGGGCAGGGCGGCCACCTCGGGCTCGGGCTGAGCGGCCTGCCGGCGGCTACGTCGACTGCCCGCCTCCGTGTCGCCGCCGTCGGCCTCGTCGATGCGGCGTCGCGGGCGGGTCGCCTCGTCGATGCGCGCGTCATCGAGGGGCTGGGCGTCGGGTGCGGCCGGAGCGGCGCGGCGGGGCGCGGTCGTCTCGGCATCCTCCCCTTCGTCCTCCACGAGCTCGACGGCGCGCGACAGCACCGTGTCGTCCGCGGCTGGCTCCCCCACCGACCGCACCGTGTCGTCCGCGGCGGACTCCCCCGCCGACAGCACCGTGTCGTCATCCGGCTCAACGGCACGCGACAGCACCGTGTCGTCATCCGGCTCAACGGAACGCGACAGCACCGTGTCGTCGTCGACGTCATCGACCGCGGGTGGCGGCGTGGGCCACGCGCGCAGGCGCCCCGCCCATAGGGTGACCTCGTCGGGGTCGTCCGCGCGGTCGTAGGGTCCGCTCACGCCTCGCTCCGGGCGAGGCGCACCTCCGCGTCGCCGAGGAAGAACCGCTCCCCCGCCTCGATCTCCTCGCCCGGGGGCGCCTCGACCTCGGTGCCCATGAGGGTGGCGAACAGCACGCCGTTGGTCGAGTCGAGATCGGTGACGTACCAGGTGTCACCGCGGAGCTCGAGGCGCGCATGCGTCTTCGACACCGTCCGCGTCTCGTCGCTGATCGCCACGAGTTGCGCATCGGGGAAAGCGGGATCGGGGCTCGGGCGTCGACCGAGGATCACCACGGGCGAGGTCAGATCGACGGGTCCGCCGCTGGGCGGTACCAGCGCCCACGGGATGCGCTTGCGTCGCGTGACCACCGTGCGGTCGAGTGCGTCGAAGTCGTCCTCGGCGACGGGGGGCACCTCGGGCTGCGTGTACAGCGACGACACCGAGGTGCGGGCGGAGCGGGGGGAGCCGGCATCCGGGGCCTCGGAAACGGCCGAAACGGCCTCGGACAGCTCGGGGAACTCGTCGCCGGGGCTCGACAGCGGGGCGCGCGGCGCGATCGCCGGTTCGGGGG
>NZ_QAJB01000240.1:0-2465 GCF_003061325.1 Microbacterium sp. HMWF026 | reverse complement strand
TCGTGGCATTCGACCGCGGCGGCGTGTTCGCCGTGGCGACCCGCCTGCCCCACGGGCTGAAGGCCGCGGGCGGATGGCGCGACACGGTCGTGCTGCTGCCTGACACGCCCGTGGTCGACGTGCTGACCGGCCGATCCTTCGCCGGCGGCCCGACCCCCCTGGCCGATCTGCTGGCGTTCCTCCCGGTCGCCCTGCTGATCTTCTGACCCTCTCTTCGCGAGCGCGTGAGGCGCCGGGAATCGTCGCCTCATGCGCTCGCGAAGCGACAATTCCTGGCACCTCACGCGGAGAGAAGGACACCGGCATGAGCATCGACGTTTGGGCACCGAAAGCAGAGCGGGTGCGACTGCGCCGGTTGGACGACAGCGGCGACACCGTGATCGAGGACATCGAGATGGAGTCCGCGACGGACGGCTGGTGGACGGCGCCGGTCGACCTGACCGACGGCGAGCGCTACGGCTTCGTGCTGGGCGACGGCGACGATCTGCGTCCCGACCCGCGCTCGCGTCGTCAGCCCGGCGGCGTGCACGAGGCCTCGGCGTGGTTCGATCCCTCGGTCTACGCGTGGAACGACGCCGCCTGGACGGGCAAGCAGCTCGCCGGCGGTCTGATCTACGAGCTGCACCTGGGCACCTTCACCCCCGAGGGGACCCTGGATGCCGCGATCGGCCGGCTCGACCACCTGGTCGACCTCGGGGTGACCCACGTCGAACTGCTGCCGGTGAACGGCTTCAACGGCACCTGGAACTGGGGCTACGACGGGGTGCTCTGGTACACCGTCCACGAGGCCTACGGCGGACCCGAGGCCTACCAGCGTTTCGTTGACGCCGCCCACGCGGCGGGGCTGGCCGTCATCCAGGACGTCGTCTACAACCACCTCGGCCCCTCGGGCAACTACCTGCCCGAGTTCGGCGCGTACCTGCGCGAGGGCAGTCGCAACACCTGGGGCGACTCGGTCAACCTCGATGAGGACGCCGTGCGCGCCTACATCGTCGAGAACGCCCTGATGTGGATGAGCGATTACCACGTCGACGGCCTTCGCCTGGATGCCGTGCACGCGCTGCTCGACCACCGCGACCCGCACGTGCTGCAGGAGATCGCCGAGCGCACCGACGCCCTGTCGGCGCACCGCGGCATCCCGCTCACGACAATCGCCGAGAGCGACATGAACGACCCGAAGCTGATCCTCCCGCGCGAGGCCGGCGGCTACGGACTCACGGCGCAGTGGTCGGACGACTGGCACCACACGGCGCACGTCGCCCTGACCGGCGAGACGATCGGCTACTACGAGGACTTCGCCGACCTCGACGCCTTCCGCAAGGTCAGCGAGGGCGGCTTCTTCCACGACGGCACCTACTCGTCGTTCCGCGAAGAGAAGCACGGCAAGCCGATCCCGGACGACGTGCCCAACTGGCGACTCGTCACCTTCGCGCAGGACCACGACCAGATCGGCAATCGCGCCGCCGGAGACCGCCTGTCGCAGACGCTCGGCTACGACCGGCTCGCCGCCGCCGCCGTGCTGACCCTCACCGCTCCCGGAACGCCGATGCTGTTCATGGGCGAGGAGTGGGGCGCCACGACCCCGTGGCAGTTCTTCACCTCGCACCCCGAGCCCGAGCTCGGCAAGCTCACCGCCGAGGGGCGCATCGCCGAGTTCGCCAAGATGGGCTGGGACGAGGACAGCGTCCCCGACCCGCAGGACCCCTCGACGTTCGAGAACTCGAAGCTCGACTGGGACGAGGTGGGTGAGGGCGACCACGCCCAGCTGCTCGGCCTTTATCGCGAGCTGGCGAAGCTCCGCCGCGAGCGTCCCGAGCTGACCGATCCCTCCCGCGAGGGCCTGTCAGCCGCGGCGCGCGAGGCCGAGGGCGGGCGCGTCTACGAACTGCACCGCGGCGACCTGGTGGTCGTGGTGAACCTCTCGGATGCCGAGGCCTCGGCATCCGTCGCCCCCGGCGCCCGCGTCCTGCTGGCCACCGCCGAGGGCGTGGTGCTCGACGGCTCCGCCGTCACCGTTCCCGCGGGAGCCAGCGCGATCGTCGCCCCCGCGCTCTGACCGGCCGCCGACGGCCCCGCTCCTCCGGGGCGGGGCCGTCAGCGTGCGAGGTCGATACGGCCCATTGCGGCCTGGACGGCGACCGCGGCCGCTCCGCGTGCCCACGCCGTGAACCCGGAGTGATCCGGGTGGAGCGACACGGGGGACGCCGAGGGCGGGCGGAGCTGCGAGACCGCCGCCTCGGTGCGTTCGCGCAGCAGGTCGAAGGCCTGCATCCCCTCGCCCGCGAGCACGACGTCGGAATGCAGCGAGAGGGTGGTCGCGAGGGCGCAGAGCGCGCCGAGGGCGTCGCCCGTGTCGGCGAACAGTTCGCGCAGCACCGGGTCCCCGGCGCGTGCGAGGGCGATCGCGTAATCGAAGCCGATCGCGCGCCCGAGGGCCCGCGACGCCCGCCGCTCGATCGCGGTGG
>NZ_QAJB01000239.1:3604-5592 GCF_003061325.1 Microbacterium sp. HMWF026 | reverse complement strand
GCTCGACCCCGCGCGTCGGGGCGTCACGGTCATCCACCGCGACGGACGCGAGTGGCGCGGCCCCGCGTTCGCCGTCGAGACCCCGCGCGGACCGCAGGTCGTCTGGGGCTTCACGGCGATGCTCCCGGACGGCCTCTTCGGCCGCCTCGGGTGGACCGAGGACTGGGATCGCACGAGAGAGATCCCGCTCCCGGTGCCCCCGAGCGCCGATCGCGTCTAGCGCGTCGAGCCGCGTTCGTCATCCGGCCCGCACGCGACCCCGATGCTCGCTAGCGTGAGCAGGGTGACTGCGCCTATCGATCCCACCTCCACCTCCGCCTGGTCCCGCCTCACCGCTCTGCGCGACGGGTTCGAACCCGACCTGCGCGGCTGGTTCGCCGCCGACGCCGACCGCACGCGCGACCTGACGCGCACGGTCGGCGATCTGCACGTCGACCTGTCGAAGAACCTCGTCACCCCCGAGGTGCTCGAGGCCCTCGTCGCGCTCGCCGACGAGACCGGCGTCCGCGCGCGCTTCGCCGACATGCTCCGCGGCGTCCACCTCAACACCAGCGAGGACCGCGCCGTCCTGCACACGGCCCTCCGCCGCCCCGCGGGCGCCGAGCCGGCCCTCGTCGTCGACGGCCAGCAGGTCGATCACGACGTCCACGAGGTTCTCGACCGCCTGGCCGCGTTCGCCGATCGCGTGCGCTCGGGCGAGTGGCGCGGGGTCACCGGCAAGAAGGTCACGCACGTCGTCAACATCGGCATCGGCGGCAGCGACCTCGGACCGGTGATGGTGTACGAGGCCCTGCTGCCCTACGCGGACGCCGGCATCCACGCGCGCTTCGTCTCCAACATCGACCCGACCGACATCGCGCAGAAGACCGCCGACCTCGACCCCGAGACCACGCTCTTCATCGTCGCGTCCAAGACCTTCACCACCCTCGAGACCCTCACCAACGCCCGTCTCGCGCGCGACTGGCTGTGGCAGGGTCTGGCCGAGGCGGGTGCCATCGACGGGACGGATGCCGCCCGCACCGACGCCGTGGCTCACCACTTCGTCGCGGTGTCGACGGCGCTCGACAAGGTGTCGGCGTTCGGGATCGACCCCGACAACGCGTTCGGGTTCTGGGACTGGGTGGGGGGCCGGTACTCGGTCGACTCCGCGATCGGTCTGTCGCTGGCGATCACGCTGGGCCCCGACGTGTTCCGCGAGCTGCTGTCTGGTTTCCACACGGTCGACGAGCACGTGGCATCCACTCCGATCGAGCAGAACGTCCCGGTGCTGATGGGTCTGCTGAACGTCTGGTACACCAACTTCCTCGGTGCGCAGTCGCACGCGGTGCTGCCGTATGCGCAGCAGTTGCACCGCTTCGCGGCGTACCTGCAGCAGCTGACCATGGAGTCCAACGGCAAGTCGGTGCGGTGGGACGGCACTCCCGTCACGACCGACACGGGCGAGGTGTTCTGGGGCGAGCCGGGGACGAACGGCCAGCACGCCTTCTATCAGCTCATCCACCAGGGCACCCGGCTGATCCCGGCCGACTTCATCGCCTTCGTCAACCCGGCCTACCCGCTCGCCGACGACGGTCGCGACGTGCACGGGCTGTTCCTGGCGAACTTCCTCGCACAGACGAAGGCGCTGGCCTTCGGCAAGACCGCCGCCGAGGTCGAGGCCGAGGGCACGACCGGCGCGCTGGTGGCGGCGCGCACCTTCCCGGGCAACCGTCCGACGACGTCGATCTTCGCCCCGTCGCTGACGCCGTCGGTGCTCGGTCAGCTCATCGCGCTCTACGAGCACATCACCTTCACGCAGGGCACGATCTGGGGCATCAACTCCTTCGACCAGTGGGGCGTCGAGCTCGGCAAGCAGCTCGCGCTGCAGATCGCGCCGGCCATCGAGGGCGACGACGAGGCTCTGGCGGCGCAGGACGCATCGACGCGTTCGCTGCTGGACTACTACCGCGCGCACCGCGCCTGATCGGCGGTTCCGCCACTACGACAGG
>NZ_QAJB01000239.1:0-3594 GCF_003061325.1 Microbacterium sp. HMWF026 | reverse complement strand
CCCGTCCGTCGTCCGTCGGGCGGGTGCGCGGTGCCCTCGCGGCCAGGGTGGCCTTTGTAAAAAAACCCGATCAAACCCGGTAAAAGTTGCGGTGAGGCGCTGGCTGCGCCCCGACGCGGACGGCGACGGCCGAAAGGCGTGAAAGAAGCGCCGCTCCCATCGTCCGTCCAGGTAACGAAGAGATAACGCTCAGAAGGGACACCCACACTCGAGGACTTGTGCCGACCCGACGGTGCAGATCGCGCTCGATCCCGACGAGTGCGCCCGAACGAAAGATCTCTCCTTGCTGCGTTCCGATATGAAGCTCGTCCGCGTCCACCGCGCCCGCCGTACCCTCGTCACCGCCGCCACCTGTGCGGGCCTCGCCCTGGGGTTGGTGGCCACGACCGGTCTCGCCATGGCGGCCCCCGTCTCCCTGCCCGACGCGTCCGCATCCTCGTTCGCCGCCCCCGGATCGGCCGTGACGATCTCGTCCGCCCCCACGCTGGATGCCGTGACCACCGGCGCCGACTCGGCGATGACCGATGCGCAGGCGGCGCTCGCCAGCGCCACCGCCGTCCAGGCCGATGTGGCCTCGACCGAACTGCCGCTGTCGATCGGCGACGCAACCGTCGACACCTCTGCGCTCCAGGACGCGGTCGATCGCCTCGGCTCGAGCGACCTGCTGCCCGTCTTGATGGTGCCCGCCCTCAGTCAGAACGCCCAGGCCGAGACCGAGCGGGTGTCGGCGCGCGTGGCCGAGGTGCAGGGCAGTCTCGACCAGGCCAAGGCCGCGAAGGCGGCCGCGGACGCCGCAGCCGAGGCGCAGCGACAGGCAGAGAAGGCCGCCGCCGATGCCGCGGCCGCTCAGGCGCAGCGCGAGGCCGAGGCCGCCGCGACGCTGGCACGCGTCAACACCCCCGCGGGCGCCAAGGACTACGCCGCGCAGCTCGCCGCCGAGAAATACGGCTGGGGGAGCGACCAGTTCTCGTGCCTCGCGTCGCTGTGGACCAAGGAGTCCGGCTGGAACTACCAGGCCTACAACAACGACGGCGGGGCCACCGGCATCCCGCAGGCTCTGCCGGGGAGCAAGATGGCCACCTTCGGCGCCGACTGGCAGACGAACGCGGCCACGCAGATCGCCTGGGGCCTGGACTACATCTCCCGCGGGTACGGAACGCCGTGCAGCGCGTGGGGTCACTCGCAGGCGATGAACTGGTACTGAGAATCGCCTGACGACCCACCCTCCGGACCCCTCAGCGATATATCGTTGTATATCGCTGGCTCAGATCGGGTCCGCGCGAAGGAGGTCGTCATGAGTGGTTCATTCCTGGGAGACGCGTTCGGCGGACGCGGTGGTTCGAACACCCCCGGTTGGCCGATGTCCAACATCCTCGAGGGGCTCGAGCAGCTGCGCACGCAGTTCGAGCAGAAGGCCGGCTCGACGCCGCGCATGAACAAGGGCGACGTGCGCTCCGCGGTGCTGTCGCTGCTGCTCGAGCAGCCGATGCACGGGTATCAGATCATCCGAGAGATCGAGGAGCGCAGCGGCGGGTCGTGGAAGCCGAGCCCCGGCTCCGTCTACCCCACGCTCCAGCTCCTCACCGATGAGGGTCTCGTGCAGGCCGAGGAGTCCAACGGCCGCAAGACCTACTCGCTCACGCCCGAGGGTCGCGCCGCGGCCGGCGACGAGACCACCGAGCGCACCGCTCCGTGGGAAGCTGCGGGCTCGCGCGAGGGCGGCCGTATGACGGCGCTGCCCAAGGCCGGCGTCGAACTGGCGCAGGCGGCCGCCCAGGTCGCCCGCACGGGCAACAAGGAGCAGGTCGCGCAAGCCGTCGAGATCCTCGACGACGCGCGCCGTAAGCTCTACTCCATCCTCGCCCAGGGCTGAGGTTTGCCCGAGCTCGACGCGTGCGGGGCGCACGTCGGCATCCAGGAGATTCGATGACCGACGACGCCCTCATGAAGGCCCGCTACCGCCGTATCACGCGCTTCGCCGCGCGCTACCTCGTCCAGGCGTGGTGGTACGAGCTCTTCCTGCCGCGGTTCGGCCTCGGGTGGATCTCCGCCCGGGGCCGCACCCGCCGGCTGCAGCGCATCGCGCAGCGCTTCCACGTGCTCGCGGTCGATCTGGGCGGCCTGATGATCAAGGTCGGCCAGTTCATGTCGTCGCGTCTCGATGTTCTGCCGCCCGAGATCACGAAAGAACTCGAGGGCCTGCAGGACGAGGTGCCCGCGGTCCCGTTCGCCCAGATGCGCGTCCGCGCCGAAGAAGAGCTCGGGATGCCGCTGGAACGCGCTTTCGCCTCGGTCGACGAGCGTCCGCTCGCCGCGGCGTCGCTGGGTCAGGCGCATCGCGCGGTGCTGACGGACGCGATGGCCGACGAGACCGGGTTGACCTCGGTCGTGCTGAAGATCCAACGCCCCGGCATCGACCGCATCGTCGACGTGGACCTGCGGGCTCTGCGCAAGGTCGGCGTGTGGCTCAGCAAGGTCGCGCTCGTGCGCGACCGGGTCGACATGCCCTCGCTCGTCGAGGAGTTCGCCGTGACGAGCCTCGAAGAGATCGACTACCTGCACGAGGCCGCGAACTCCGAGCGATTCGCCGCCGACTTCGGCGCCGACGGCTCGATCGCCGTCCCCGAGGTCGTCTGGGAGCGCACGACCCGCCGGGTG
The DNA here is from genome assembly GCF_003061325.1 of Microbacterium sp. HMWF026. Classification (NCBI taxonomy): domain Bacteria; kingdom Bacillati; phylum Actinomycetota; class Actinomycetes; order Micrococcales; family Microbacteriaceae; genus Microbacterium; species Microbacterium sp. HMWF026. The sequence goes on along the minus strand of NZ_QAJB01000239.1, from coordinate 936 downwards.
CTGACACTGCAGGACGTCACCGCGATCAAGATCAACGACGTCGACGCCCTGCGCGCCGCGGGTATCGACCCGTCCGAGGTCGCCGCGCGGTTCGCGCGCGTGATGTTCGACCAGCTCTTCGACGACGGCTTCTTCCACGCCGACCCGCACCCCGGCAACGTGTTCGTCACGCCGTCGGGGTCCCTCACCGACCGGGGCACGCCGGCGTGGCGCTTCACCTTCATCGATTTCGGCATGATGGGCGAGGTTCCGCCGAGCCTGCGACGCGGGCTCCGGCGCGTGCTCATCGCGGCGGCCTCCCGCGACGGAAAGGGCCTGGTCGACGGCATCCGCGATGTCGGCGTCCTCCTGCCCACCGCCGACACCATTCAGCTCGAGCGCGCGATGACGCAGCTCTTCGCGCGCTTCGGCGGCATGGGGTTCGCCGAGCTGCAAGAGGTCGATCCGCGCGAGTTCCGCGCGTTCGCGATCGAGTTCGGCGACGTGGTGCGCTCGCTCCCGTTCCAGCTGCCCGAGAACTTCCTCCTGATCGTCCGTGCGATGTCGCTCACGAGCGGCATGTGCAGCGCCCTCGACCCCGCTTTCAACATCTGGGATGCCGTCGAGCCCTACGCGCAGCGATTGATCCGCGAAGAGAGCGGCAACACCGCCCAGGCGCTCGCGCGCGAGGTGGGCGCCGTCGCCGCCGTCACCGCGCGCCTGCCGCGCCGCATCGACAACCTCATCGAGCGCTTCGAGGACGGGTCGGTGTCGGTGCAGACGCCGCGGATCGAACGGCGCATGCGCGATCTCGAGCGCATGGTGCGTCGGGTGGTGTCGTCGGTGCTGTTCACCGGTCTGCTCATCGGGGGAGTGCTCCTGCAGGCCGAGCAGGCGGTGCTCGGCACGATCCTCATGATCGTCTCGATCGCCCCGCTCTCGCACGCGCTGCTTGCC